>JBKEBB010000375.1:0-3248 GCA_047972845.1 Bacteroidales bacterium | reverse complement strand
GTTCTGAAACCTATTGCTAATGAGTTGCTCTCCAGCAGAGCTCATCTCCTCTTTAGTTTCGCCTTGAAGTTACAAACTATTTTCAAGAACTTCACCAACCATTTTTGGCATCATTACCTTAAAAACGATTGCTCCTTTTGATTGAAACGTATATACGTATTCATCAAAAGGAGCAATCGTTTTTATCAAAAGGAGCCGTCGTTTTTTACCCCTTCATTTGCAATGAGAAGAGACAAATCAATAGACATGAATGCTTGACTGTGCCGAGGGTAGATAGTTTACCCCGATCCATGTGATAAGCAGTAAGATAAAGGCGACGGGAAGAATCCAGATAGTGAATATTGAGGCCTCCTTTCCCAGCCGCATGTGGATATATGTCAGATAGGCTCCGGCGGTAACAAATGCCCAGGTCTCTTTAGGATCCCATGCCCAGTAATGCCCCCATGCCGCTTTTGCCCAAAAACAACCCATCAGCAGCCCGAGCATTAGGAATCCAAAACCGCTGTACACAAGATTATCCATCAACTGGTACAGCATGGGGTCTGATGTGCCCTTATTCAACTTTTTTATCTGCAGTATAGATGCGATTGTTGCAGCTCCAAGCATCGCGTAGGAGAGTATGTATGCCGTTACGTGAGGCACAAACCAATAACTTTGAAGTGCCGGCATCAGATTCTTTGAATGTATTTCTGGTTTCATCAGATTGATCGCCACAAATACGATTGCCATCAAGCTGCTGAACGAAAGCAGCCATTTGTATTTCCAATGCTTATAGGTGATGTAACCAACAAGGGAGAGAAAGAAGGAATACCAAAGACGTGTTTCGCCCATGGTACGTAAAGGAGGGCGTTCGAGTTCGATCCAAAATGCGGCGATGAAGAGATTGAGGAGGAGAATTCCTGCAATCATCAACGCGTCAATCACCCTTCGGTTTATGCGTGTGTAAACCAATGTTCCGGCTGCTATCCACAGCAGGCAGCTCGGGAGTGCGAAATATATAAAATCATTCCACGTCATACTGATCTTTTTGTTTTTTACGGTTACCTCCCCATAGCATACACACAGATCCGACCATCATTAGAATCAATCCTGCATATACCGGAATAAGCCACGGATCATACACCAATTCGATACTGCTGTAGGCCGACATTTTTCCTGCTTCGTTGTCATATCCATATTGATAGAGAGTCCATGATCCGATTCGAAGTGGATTATTGACCTCTAAGAGGTAATGAGTACTTTTGCTGTCTTCTGTGAATACATTAATATCCGAGACAAAACGTTTCGGTTCAGCTTTGGTCATTACCATAGCTAGCTGCTCGTCTATGTTTAACACCATGTAGAGCTGTGACATGTTTCCGGCCGACACCCATCCCTGTTTTTCCTCACCGGTTGCTACATTGCGTAGATTCACCCGTGCAGCCGGAGTAGCTCCGGGCATTAATGCTTCTCGGTAGGTGCTGTCGCTGTTGCGAACCGCGTCGTGAATATATTCATCGAGTCGGATATGCCAGTTAGCCAGTTTCCCATCTCTTATTTTGGTGTCGATCTGAAAGAATTCAGGAGTACCTTCGGGTAATATTGCCCCGGAGGATCGATTGATGAGCGCCAATTTAGGGGGATATTCCTCCATGTAGAAATCGTTGAGTTGAATTGCCACTGGGAGATCGAGGATATCTTTGTTTTCATTATACACTCGCCATTCAGTTTCTCCTTCATAAATATGCATTACATATCTTTTCATGTCGGCAGCTCCAAGGCCGGCTGCAAAAAGGGTGAGCCATAGTCCGATGTGATTCAAATAGAAGGCGTAGTCGAGCCATTTAAAGGTTGATAATCGGCGTGCGATAAGTATTCCTAACGATAGCAGGAGTAAAAAATAGATCATGACAAACGACCACGAAGAGGTCATATTATCAAAGCCTAGATGATGAGGAATTCCATTTTGAGGCGTTGCCCCAAGAAAGATTTGGGGCGTAAGTCCCATAATAATGCCCAAAAGAACCAATGATGCGATGAGAACAACGGACATGTGGGTTCCGGAGAACCATCGGATGATGGTATTGCCACGGTTGAATCCGCTTGCGATAATTAGTAATATTAGGACAATGCCCGTTATTATATTAATCGGCCACTCTAACAGTCTAAAGTCAAATTTCCCCACCGTTGACTGGAGAGCGAATCCAACCATCGCGATTCCACCCACAAAAGCGATGCTTTCAGGATAACTCCACGGAGATTGCCACATCCGATGTTTAGTAGTGGTATGCATGCGTACGATGTTCTGTTTATTAATCTGTAAGTAACGGGAATGATGCGCCTATTAATTGAGGAGCAATTCCTTCAATTGATGTTTGAATAGAGTCGTGAGTCAGATAATAAAAATGCCCGGCAACAGTATCCGTCGGGCATTTTTATTAGTATGATTCATTGTATCTACATTAATTTTCCTTCTTTCTTCGCTGATTCGATCCAAGCAGGAACAACGGTCTCTTTCCAACGCTCTTTGTCGGCTTGAATTTTGTTCATATCCAGTCCGATGTCGGCTTGAGCTTTCGCTTTAGTGGATATGTCGGGAATGGAAACATTGGTTACGTTATGAGCGAATAGAACCTTCTGTAGCTCGAGTTGGGCTTGCATTGTGCGGTCGAGACTATGAGCCAGAATACGTTGAGTCTCAACAGGGGCATGAAATGAGCCACCGTGAGATGCTACTACAAAGTCCCAACGCCATTGTGCCTGACGAATCAGTTGCAGTGCTTGTTGCATTTCAGCTTCAGAAGCGCCATTGTCCCAAGCGGACTTGGACATAATGTGTGCTTTAGACAATTCTGTTTCAATACGGTCGCGGATCTCCAACGCCTTGTCTTGGTATTCATATACGTAGCCGATTAATTTCTCTTCAGATTCGCGGTGGCAAGTTTGGCAGGTGGATGTGATGTTCTTTAGAGGACTGGTGACTTGGTGATTAGAATATTTTATTCCACCTTCGGCCATGTAAGGCATGTGGCAGTCGGCACATCCTAATCCCCGTTTTGAATGCGGTCCCATCAAAAAAAGTTCATAATCGGGATGCTGTGCCTTCAGCATGGGTGCTCGGCTGAGAGAGTGAGTCCAATCTGTAAACTGTACTTCGTCGTAGTAACGTTCCATGTCTTCCATTGTCATCCCTTTATCCCAAGGAAAAGTGAGATATTTGCCTTCTCCTTTGAAGTAGTATTCCACATGGCATTGAGCGCATACAAGTG
>JBKEBB010000345.1:0-12440 GCA_047972845.1 Bacteroidales bacterium | reverse complement strand
CCCATCTCCATCGCCCATCTCTTCATTCCATTCGCTACTCCGTCGGCAATGGATCGAGGGAGTTGTTTCCCGTTGTCAATCACATCAATCAGCAGCGCATACTCCTCCTTGGAGATGTATTTTTGCATCTTGTCGCGATTAAACACATACATACCAAAATATTCAGAAGGACGTTTGTCGGGAACATCTACATGAACGGCCTTACGTTTGAAGGCCTCTTCGACCATTTTAAATCGCAATGATGACATAAGAATAATATATTAGCTGAGTAGTTTATTTTCGCAGATGTCAGTAAATAAATCGAGAGCCCGAATAGGCCGCTGAATTATGACCGTACAACGCTGTTCTGTATTACAAAAAAAATGACGAGCATCCCCTTTAGCGAAGAATACTCGTCAATAGCACTACACCTGAATGTGTTAACCTGTTATCTCTCAACATAGACGTGTTGGATTTTAGTGGAGCATACGAGACTCGAACTCGTCACCTTTAGACTGCCAGTCTAACGCTCTAGCCAGATGAGCTAATGCCCCTTTACGGTGTGCAAAGATACATAAATGTTTGTAATCTCCTATTGCGTTTACATATTTTCATGGATAAGAGAAGTATTTAAATTTTCTCGCCCCAACTGTCACTCTTATCTATTAATAAGCCTTTATTTTCGGCCATTTGTTTTGCTTTATAATAAAGTAATATACACTATAAAGGAATATTTTAGTTTTATTTTCTATTGTAGGGTGTAATTATTTCTATCTTTGCCACGTGATTAGCTTTATAATCATATTTATTTCTGTTATGGCAGGAGCTATAATGTAAATAATAGGTTTCATTAATGGTTAGTGGTTGGGGTTGTAACGCTGGGATAGCGTAACAACCCCATTTTTATTTGCTCACTTTAGAATAGTCAGATTGAGGTTTCATATACACAAAGTAACTTTGATCATTTATGATAAGATTGTCTTTGTACATTGGAACAGATTTAATCTATAAATGAATAACTATATATCGCAGATCTATTAATCTATTAATCAAGTGAGCTTCATTTCTCATAAACAACTTGTAAGTGAATATTTAAGATTGCTTTTCTGATTCTACTTAATGTATTTCTATATCAAAATATATCCGATCTGATTTTTAGTTGAGACCCGTCTTTTGTTTCTAGTCCAGTTATAATACGAATATAACTTTCTTTTTTAGTATCTTGCAACGAAATGAAATTGAATGAACTAGTTTTGTTAACTGCTTTGAAGTTTTTATATATGAATATTTCTTTGAGAAAGTTGTCGAAAATAGACTTAATTTGATCTGTTGAAAGCTTATTAAAACCATCGTATACCATGTTACTATTTTCGGATTGCTTATTTATTGTGATAAATATAATAATGCGCGTATTATTCTTGCATATCATCACTTCGATAGTGTATTTTCTGATATGGGAAGTTTTGTGATTACATCATTATTAGTGTTACTTTTTAATTTCTCTGTAATTTTCTTTTCAATAAGATACAAGATAATGTTTATACTTGTTCGTTCATCATTATCTAAAAATTGCCACCATTCTTTAAACTCTAATAAATTAAGGATTGGTAAGTGTTTTAGTATATTGTATTTATTAATATAAGTGATGAATTTCTCTCCGTAGAATGACATAGCATTATATCGAATAAAAAATAGTTCACTTTCAGTATATTGAGCTCTAGCTATCTTAAGATAGTTTTTTTTAGTGTTTTCATCAATAGTTTTTGATTCATCAATTAGATTGTATAATCTATACAATGTCCTATAGCATATGCTAAGTTTACTTTTGTATTTAATGTAGAATGACATATAAAGAATTAATGCTGTCATTTGATTGTCATCAAATGATTTACAATATTATAAGTCATCTTGCATTTTCTTCATATTATAGTCAAAGAAATCTTTAACATTGAAATCATCTTTAAGTTTATTTTCATTGCTCTCTTCTTTGAATACGACTCGGAGATCTTTTACTTGTTCTTGATATAATCTTAGTAATTCAAAAAATAAATCATTCAATCGTTGTACCTCAGCTAACCTTTTATTTTCATTTGTTACAACTCTTTGTTGGTTGAATGTTTTAATGATCAGTAAAATGCTGATCATTGCAAATATTGTACCTAGTACTCCTCCCATAAAATCACCAAATGCTCCAAATGTTTCGTGGTGAGTTTGATAACTTTTGTCTAAGAGATAAAAGATTTTGCCGCTTGAGGATATGAAAAAAAAGAAGATAAAATAATAGTAATAATTATGTAGAATCGTCTTTTCATTATGATTTGATCAATCCAGTCAATTTTCATACTTAAATAATTTTAGTTTGCGAATTTGTTAATTGGTTGATTTGATTTGATGGTCTGATTCAGTTCATATGGTCAATAAGCTAGATATGCTATTTTATTAAATCAATATTTTATCAATAAATAATTATGACAAAGCTATTTTATTATTCTCATATATAAAATTATAATATAGTATTTGTTAGTGATTTGTGATATATGAGTTTATTATACTGTTATATGGACTTCATTAAGATATTTATAATTAGTGAAGTGAGTGCTTTATTAAATCATATTCACCTATATAAATGCTAAGAATATTAGAAAGATGATTTATTCATATGATTTTATTGATCTGTGTATAAAACTTCTGTTTATAATGTCTTAATACAACCCAATAATGGTTTTATGCTTGATAATTGTCTAGACCTTATTATCAACCCAGCCGATTCTATTTCTCAACCCAACTGTTCTTATTAGTTGAAAGGACTGCTCGTATTGAGAAAAGGGAGCATACGTTTTGGTGTTGCGGTGTACAGGGCAGTTGATTGCGGTGTACACCGCAATTATTATATGTGTGCAGGGGACCTCGAAGAGTTTTGCTTCAAGAGATGAATATGAGAAGTGGGTTTGGCTAGTGAAATTAGACCCTTATGGGAATGGGGGTAATAAAAAAAGGCAGACGAGCGGGTGCTCTGTCTGCCGGGTTGGTTGGTGGATGGGGTTGTTGCGAGATCGGATGGTTAGCACATCCGGTTTTTATAGTCTGAGTAATCAAACTCACGATAGAGTTCAAACGATCCGTCGAGGTGTTTGATCCCGATGGCGGGATGGGGGATTCCGTTGAACATGTTTGTTTTGACAATGGTGTAGTGGATCATATCTTCAAACACAATGGGATCGCCAATGGCCAGTTCGCGATCGAACGACCAGTCGCCGATGAAGTCACCACTCAAGCAGCTATTGCCTCCGATGCGGTAGGTGGGTTTGCCTTCCACGGGATCGGTGGCTCCTGTGATGGTGGGTTTGTAGGGCATCTCAAGGCAGTCGGGCATGTGGCAGGTGAACGAACAATCGACAATGGCGGTGCGTATGCCGCTGTTTTCAACAATGTCAACCACAGTGGAGTGGAGATCGCCTGTTTGCCATGTGAAGGCACTGCCGGGTTCGAGGATCAGTTGCAGATTAGGATGGCGCGCCTTGAACGATTTGAGCAGCATGATGAGATGGCCGGTGTTGTAGTCCTTGCGGGTCATCAGATGACCACCTCCCATGTTGAGCCATTTAATCCGGGGTAACCATTTGCTAAATTTTTCTTCCACCTGAATAAGTGTTTTCTCCAATTCAAAGGAGTTGGATTCGCACAGGGTGTGAAAATGGAAGCCTTCAATGCCTTCGGGCAACGACTGAGGCATCTGATCGGCTGTGAGGCCGAAGCGTGAACCGGGGGCACAGGGGTTGTAGAGATCGGTGCCAACGGGTGAATATTGCGGATTGATGCGCAGTCCGCACGAGATGGGTCGCTCGTAACCGGAGGCCGCGGGGTAGAATCGTTCGTATTGCGCAAGGGAGTTGAAAGTGATATGGCTGCTGTATCGCATGATCAGTGGGAAATCGGTCTCGGTATAGGCTGGCGAAAAGGTGTGTGCCAACGATCCCATCTCTTCCCACGCCAGACGAGCCTCGTGAATGGAGCTGGCGGTGGTGTAGGGGAGATACTCGCGGATGATTGGAAACACTTTCCATGTGGCAAAGGCTTTGAAGGCCATGATGATTTCGACTCCGGCACTCTCCTTGACCTGTTTGATCAGCTGGAGGTTGCGGCGTAGTCGGTTTTCGTCGATTATATAGCAGGGAGTGGGCATATTGAAGGGGGATTGTTAAGTCGTTGATTTGTTTATTCGTTGAGTCGTTGAGAAAATGGTGAATCGTTTAATCGGTGAATCGTTTAGACAATGTGACTTGCGTGGAGAAAAATAGGGAAATGGGTGGTTAGAAATCGACTACTACTCGTTTTTCTCTAACTTTCTTGCAGTATTGACTGATTGCTTTGTGGAGGGGGTGGACTTTGTAGGCCTGAAGATCTTCCTCCGAATCGAAAGTGGAGATAAGTACCGCGTCGAACGCATCGTCGTCGGCAAGGGAGTTGATTCCTACCGTGCAACTTTTCAGTTGGGGCACTTGGCCGAGAAGGCTTTCGAGGTTTTCTTTCATCCACAGAGCATTTTCGGCTTTGGTTCGTCCTTCGGCGTGGTCTTTGAGTTTCCACATTACAATATGGGTGAGCATAGGATATCGGGGGATTAATAATTGATAACTAATGATGTAACAACATTCAAGCGGGGGATGTTCGCATTGGCGAAGTATTAATTCCAGGGCTGGGCATCGTATGGACTGCTTCGTTTGTCCCACTTCAAGTCTTTCAACAGCGATGAGTTGACTCCGATGGTGAAAAAGTAGGATTGATAGGGGCCGATTGGAACAAAGCTTCCGGTGAATGTCCAACAGTGGAGGTTACGGGTGATGTTGCAGGTCATCATAGTAAGCCTGATTTGATCAAAATCGTAACCGGATGAGAGGCTGAATCGCCAGTTCTTGGTGATATTGACGTTCGCGCTGAAGCTGAGGTTGTGGGAGAGTCGTCGGTTGTATTCCATCTCCGTTTTGTTGAAATCGGAATATGCGTAACTCATTGAGTAGTTGAACTGTAGGTTCCAGTCGATATTGAGTCGTCGATAACCATCTTCGTCGTAGTCTCCAACTTGTTCTTTTGGTTTTTTCTTTGGGTCGATAAGTTCCTTTGAGGGGTCGATATAGGCGGAATCGAGTTCGTTCTCGTAATCATATTCCAACTCGTCGTCGTTGTAACGTCCTGTTTTCCGTTCGCGTTCACGCTCTTCAGCCGTACGTTTTTTGAAGGTCTGGGGGGTGATGTTGTAGGAGAAAGAGGTGTTGGCGCTGGAGAGGCGGCCAAGTCCTTTGCCCGCTTCCCAACGTGGAATATTGACACGTATGGGAGTGCCACCTTCGGAAAGCTGATAGGTGTAGGTGTCGAACGTGGCGTTGAGATTGAACATGAAGTCGCGTGATAGCTTCAAACGCATGCTGGTGGTGATGTTGCTCCATCGCATGGAGTCGGCCACGGCGTTGTAGCTTATATTGGCGGTGAAATTGTCGATCAAACTGATTTTGCGAGGCTCTTCATCGGGGTCGTTTGAACGCAGCTTCATCTCGAGGTTGTTTTGAAGGCTTAAACTGATCATCCCCTGTTTTCCTTTGGGAGCGGTGCCGAAGAGTCCGTTCTGATAGGGCGAGTATTCGCGTACCTGCTCTTTACCCTGATCGTCGATATAGGTGTAGCTTTGCCAGAATCCGTAGGAAGGATGGCCAAAGTCAGGAGCAGCGGAGGCCGATAGTGAGGGGGTGAAGACGTGGCGAATCATTTCGACTTTATTACCGAAAATTTTCCACGGCTTGAAGAATCCATAGAGTTTGGTGGTCAAACCGATTGTTCCACTGTAGTTGTACACACGGTTGAATCCTGAAATTGTGTCGTAATGAACCTTTGATGACGCCATGGGGTCCCAGCTTTGCATGATTTTCTCTTTGTACCACCGCTCGGTGTAGTTGAACGAGGGGGTAACGCTGATGTTTTTGAAGAGAGTAAATGTAGCGCTGACGGGAATGTTGTGGTACATACCGTTTTTCCAATCTTTGAGAAGGCTGGATTTGAAAAATTTGTCTTCTTTGGTTTCGATTGAGTTACGGATTTGTCCGGTATAGTTCATCGCGATCTTTTCATACCAGCGTTCTGCTCCGACAGCCACCCGGCGTTTGAAGGGGTAGATACGCGAGAGGGTGATGGTCATATCGGGCAAGGTGGCGGTAATGGTGGAGTCTTTGGTACGTTGGTTGACGTTGATATTGGTAGCGATACTCAGCGGAATGGTAGGAAAGCGGTAGGTGTAGTTGACGGACGAACTTTTGGTGTTGTTGGTAAAATTCTGAGGATTGTAGTAACTGTCCATCTGCTTCCTGTCGTAGGTGCTGGTGGATAGGTTCACACTTGCCGAGAAAGAGGAGTTGAGACTGGCTTTTGAATCTTGGGCATGCGACCATGTAAGTTTGAAGTCGGTGCTTTTGGAATAGTCAGAGGCTCCTTTGTCGCCTGTCACGGTGGTGAGGTAACCGATATTGATGTTTCCGGTATATCTGTATCGCTTGTTGTAGGCCGATCTGGCATTGAGTCCCCATGATCCTTTGGTGTAAATTTCGCCTGTGAGGGCAAGATCGACATAGTCGTTGATGGCAAAATAGTATCCCCCGTTGCGGAGGAAAAATCCGCGATTGAGCTCCTGACCAAACTGTGGGAAGATGATTCCGGAGGAGTAGGAACTGGTAAAAGGGAAAAATCCGAACGGGATGGCTACGGGAAGGGCTACATCTTCGAGTACGAGATAGGCAGGACCCGTAACAGCGTTGCTGCCGGGAGTGACTTTTGCTTTGGTGAGTGCGAAATAGAAGTGCGGATGATCGTGAATGTCGCACGTGGTGTATCGTCCGTTTTGGAGATACAGATCGTCGTTTTCCATCTTTTTGGACTGTCCTCCTGTGACAAACCCTTCTCCCTGCTGTGTTATCACATTGGTGATGAATCCCTTTTTTGTTTTGAAGTTGTACTTCATTGTCTCGGAATTGTATTCACCCCCTTTGTCTTTGAAAACCGGTTTTCCGGGAATTTGTCCCAAGGAGTCGGGAACGCCGCCGTGTGCATCGACTATGCTACTGTCCATGTTCATGTTGAGATAATCGGCGGTCATCTGTATGTCGGTGTAGTTTATCTTGCTGGAGCCATACATGGCGGCAATGTTTCCTCCGAAAAAGATCAACGAGTCTTTGGCGGTGTAGTTGACCACGTCAGTGATGGCGGAAGGCTTGGGTTCTTTGGCAATTGCCGCGAGAGAATCGGCTTGAACAAGGGAAAGAGAATCGTTCACAATCGAGTCAATTGCCAATGAATCGCTCATTACCGGAACGGGGGGGAGGGGTTCTCCCTGACTGTACTGACCCTGCGAAGAGAGGACAAATACGGTGGAAACGAACAACAAGACGAAAAGATATTTCGTTTTATATAACATGTTTAAACTGAAACAGAGGGTAGGAGGGTACCCGGTTTTAACCCGTTGTACGGCCTGATTGTTGTTTAATTCGTTAATATCGGTAATACAAAGGACAAAGGTACAATTTTTTGCTACATAAACAATTTGACCCATTTGTCAAATTGAGCAAGCCCATTGTCATCATAGCGGGAGAGTTGAAGGCGAACCTCGTCTAACGTTTTCATTTTATGCATATTGGTTTTGGAAAAGAACTTGTCGGCAAAACAGATTATTTGCTCTTCGAAAGAGACCGGACACATGTCGCGATGGGGAAGAGGGAGGTTGTGGGAACGGATATATTCGAGAGAGAGGCCCGTGCCGGTATGACGTTCGGCTACAAGGGCGTGACGAGGGAATCCTTCGTTTCTAAGAAGATCGGCACCAAGGTAGCCATGACATATATAGGGTAATGAGCCGTGACACCCGATGTCTTCGGCTCGGGTGTAGATCATCCCTATGTCGTGAAGCAGAGCCGCCTCGTGGATGAATTCGGGATCTACGTCAAGATAAGGGTGTTTGTCGGCAATCGATACTGACATAGCGGCCACCTGTTTTCAGTGTTTTACCAACGTGTGATAGAGCTCGGAGTCGGGATCGTAGTATTTTCGAATGATGGCAATCGGGTCGATTCTCATACAATTCAATATTCGAGTGTTAGATAAATGACAAACCTTAATTTGATTGCAATATTACAACAAAAAAGCGACACCCCCGATTAGGGAATGTCGCTCTTTTAAGTTTATTGAGTTGTTATAATACCTCGTAACTACGTTTGATGAAGTTGCTGAGGGGTTCACCTTTCAACAGCCCGTTAGACAATAGTGCAATGTCGATCAGTTGACGAACCAATTTGTTGTCTCTGGCATATTTGGAGAGGATCTCTTTGCGCTGCTCTTTGAGTGAATTTAACTCCTTTTCGTTGGCTTCGATCTTCTCTTTCTCAGTCACGGGAACCTCTTCGCTTTTGAGTTTGCTGTGAGCGGCACGCAGATCGGCATTCTCTTTGGTCAACTTGTCGATACCTTCAAAGATTGGATTCAATGCTTCGCCGCATGCGCTCTCTTTGTCGGTGAGGATGCGTTTGTTGAGCGGATGGTCGGCGTTGATGACCAAGGCGTATGAGTCGGGCATTTCGCCATAAAAGCTGTATCCCGGATTCATGGCGGCCATCTCTTTCATCCGTCGCATGTATTCGCTCTGAGTGATCATTACCGGGTTTGCATTTTCGCCCACTGCTTCGAAGGAAACATGGAAGGATGTCTTTTCAACTTTCGGAAGTTGTGATTCAAAAAGTTCGCGCATCGACTCTTGTTGACGATCTGTGAATGACACTTCGGCGCGGTCGGACTTACGAATGATGTTGTCGATGATGTCGCTATCAACACGCACAAACTGGCTTTTCTCGAATTTCTGCTCCAATTTGCCCATGAAGTGGGTGTCGAGAGGACCGTCCATCAGCAATACATCATAGCCTTTGTTGGTAGCGGCATCGATGTAGTTGTATTGGGTCTCTTTGTCGGTAGTGTAAAGATATACCAACTGACCCTCTTTGTCGGTTTGGTTATCGCCGATCAGTTTTTTGTACTCTTCGAAGGTGAAATAGTTGTTGTTGATGTTTTTCAACAAAGTAAACTTCTCCGCTCTTTCGAAAAATTTTTCATCTGTGAGGATGCCGTATTCGATGAAGAGTCTCAGATTGTCCCACTTCTCTTCGAAGTCTTTGCGGTCGTTCTTGAAGATCTCTTGCAAGCGATCGGACACTTTTTTAGTAATGTGTGAAGAGATCTTTTTGACGTTGCCATCGGCTTGAAGATAGGAGCGAGAGACGTTGAGTGGAATGTCGGGGGAGTCGATAACCCCATGAAGGAGGGTGAGAAACTCAGGAACGATGCCTTCTACCGAATCAGTTACAAAAACTTGATTGCAATAGAGTTGAATCTTGTTTTTGTTTGCTTCGAAACTGTTCTTGATTTTTGGGAAGTAGAGAATTCCGGTGAGATTGAAAGGATAGTCCACATTGAGGTGGATCCAGAAGAGAGGTTCTTCGGCCATCGGATAGAGTGAACGATAGAAATTCTTGTAATCTTCGTCCTTAAGGTCGGCAGGCTTGCGAGTCCATGCCGGAGTTGTTTCGTTGATCACATTGTCATCATCGGTATCAACGTATTTTCCCTCTTTCCACTCCTGTTTTTTTCCGAAGATAACAGGAACCGGAAGGAATTTGCAGTATTTGTTTAGCAATCCTTCAATGGTCTTCTTCTCAAGGAAATTTTGGTTTTCATCGTCGATGTATAGCACAATGTCAGTTCCTCTGTCACCACGGGTGGTCTCTTCGAGGGTGTACTCAGGAGATCCGGTACAGCTCCATTTCACAGCTTGAGCACCCTCTTTGTAAGATTGAGTGATAATCTCAACCTTTTGTGCAACCATAAATGAGGAGTAGAACCCAAGTCCGAAATGTCCGATAATGGCATTGGCATCATTTTTGTATTTATCAAGAAACTCCTCGGCCCCTGAAAAGGCAATTTGATTGATGTATTTGTCAATCTCTTCGGCGGTCATACCGATTCCTCGGTCTGAAACTGTGATTGTTTTCTTTTTTTCGTCGATTGTTACGGTTACCTTCAGGTCTCCTGTTTCACCTTTAAATTCGCCAACCGATGCCAGTGTTCTTAATTTCTGACTAGCATCAACCGCGTTTGATACCAATTCACGGAGAAAAATCTCATGGTCGCTATAAAGAAACTTTTTGATAATGGGGAAAATGTTGTCTGTAGTTACCCCAATGTTACCTGTTTTGGCCATAATATACTTACTTAAATCGTTTAAATATTGAGTTATTAAATTTGTCGGTTGTTCTATTTGTATTTGATTTTTTGTATGAAGTCAGACTATTTATTATTCAAACAGATGTCTGAATTTCTTAAAGAAGCTCTCTTTGTGCGAACGAGTAGGAATGAAGTTGGGAGAATCCTGTAGTTTCTTCAATGCTTTTCGCTCTTCGTCTGATAATTTTTCAGGAACAAATACACTGATATTGATTAGTAGATCTCCCGTTCCATAGTTGTTCACACTTGGAAGTCCTTTGCCTCTTAGTCGGAGAATCTTTCCGGGTTGTGTTCCCGGCTCAATGGTTATTTTTACTTTTCCATCAATAGTAGGCACTTCGATAGTTCCTCCGGTTGCAGCAGTAGGGAAGCTGAGAAGAAGGTTGTATATAAGATCGCTGTCATCGCGAATTAGTTCAGGATGTGGTTCTTCTTCAATCACAATCAAAAGATCCCCATTGATACCACCTCGTCGGGCCGCATTTCCGTTTCCTCTTGAGTTGAGTTGCATTCCTTCGCCTACTCCGGCAGGAATGTGGATAGTGATCACCTCTTCGTCTCTCACGATACCTTCTCCCGCACAGTGAGGGCATTTCTTACGTATGCTTTTTCCGGTTCCGCCGCATGTATTACATTCAGCGACGGTTTGCATACGTCCGAGCATGGTTTGTTGAATGCGGGTTATACGTCCGCTACCGTTACAGGTAGGACATGTCTCTAGTTCCGTTCCGTTTTCTGCTCCGGTTCCACTGCAATGTTCGCAGGCAACATATTTTTTTACCTTTAACTTTTTCTCAACTCCGGTGGCAATTTCTTTAAGCGTGAGCTTTACCTTTACACGTAGATCAGATCCCTTGTTTACGCTACGGCCTCCACCTCCTCCGAAGTTAAAACCTCCGAATCCTCCTCCGAAATGTCCTCCGAAAATATCGCCGAAATGAGAAAAAATGTCTTCCATAGACATTCCTCCTCCACCAAAACCACCGCTTCCGGCACCGCCAACTCCTTGATGTCCGAACTGGTCATACCTTCTACGTTTCTCAGTATCGCTTAACACTTCATATGCTTCGGCGGCTTCTTTAAATTTTTCTTCGGCTTCTTTATTGTCCGGGTTTTTATCTGGGTGATATTGGATCGCCTTTTTTCGGTAGGCTTTTTTTATTTCTTCGTCGCTGGCGTTTTTCTCAACGCCCAGCACTTCGTAATAGTCCCGTTTTGCCATTTTGTTTGTTTGATTGAATTGTTTTAAGTCGTCTGCCGGCTTATGGGTTGTATAAATTGATTTTTAATGTGACGATAACTTGATTCAGGAATTAATCTCCCACCACTACTTTAGAGAAACGGATCACCTTATCATTAATCATATAACCTTTCTGAACACAATCCAGAATTTTACCTTTCAACTCTTCTGAAGGTGCAGGAATGGTGGTTATTGCTTCGTGAAACTCGGTATTGAAATCAATGTTATCCGTTTCAATAACTGTCACATTGTTCTGTTTCAGATAATCCATGAATTTTGAATAGATTAGGATCATTCCCTCTTTCACCGCGTTAATATCGGTTGCTGTTTCGATTGCTTGGAGTCCACGTTCAAAATCATCTATGATTGTAAGAATACGGGTAAGAGCTGTCTCCCCACCATATTTAAGCAGGTCGCTTTTCTCCTTAAGGGTGCGTTTACGGAAATTGTCGTATTCTGCCATCAAACGGAGATATTGATTGTTTTGCTCTTCAATTTTCTGCTTTAGTGAGTCAATCTCCTTTGTCAATTTGTCAGTTTCGCAAAGTTCCTCTGTCTCATTTGACACGTCAGCACTCTCCTTTTCTGCCCCTTGATTCTCACAATTATTTGTATTTTGACACTCTTTTGTCTCTTCTTCGTTTATTAAGGGGTTGTTTTCCTTGCAATTACAACTCATGATATAATGGTTTTATATGTTTATTTGTTTTAGCTCGTTATTCCTGTAGATACAAAAGCTGTGCCACAGTGGCATGTTAATTGTTTCATCTTGTTATGCCGACTTATCGGTTCTCTCACTATTTGAGTGGCAGGTGATGAGTTTGTGTGAAAGTTTTGTACTTTTGCGTGCTGTAGAATATGGGAATTTCTATCGTAATGAAAAAAAATATTATCTCTTTAGTTCTTATTTTTATAG
>JBKEBB010000271.1:0-6357 GCA_047972845.1 Bacteroidales bacterium | reverse complement strand
ATTGTTGATAAAGTATTGGATTATAAACCAGGGGATGATATAGAGGCCTTGAAATTACCCCGTAATAAGGAAGTCGAGGTCATCGACTTTATTATTGATGATCTGAACAAAGCAATTGCCTTGTTGGATAAAAACTCAATGTCATTGGGTCGCGTAAATAAATATGTAGCCTATGCGTTTAAAGCAAGAGTAGCATTGTATGCCGCTTCAATTGCGAAATATGGAACGCCATTGACTCTTGAGAGTGGTGTTTTAGGAATACCAGCCGTTAAATCGTCTGCCTATTATGATACCGCCTATACAGCAGCAAAAATTGTTATTGATGAAGGGGGATATTCATTGTATCCAGTCAACTCTGCTGAAGATTACGCCAAGATATTTCTTGACAAGGGAAGTAAAGAGAATATATTTATCAAACAATTTAACTATCCTGACTATGGTCATGACTTTGAGTTAAAGGCGGTGCCATGGAGTTTCCGTGGTCCTCAAAACTATTCGGGAAGATGGAATCCATCGCTCAACTACGTTGCTTTGTTTGTAGATACGGATGGAAATCCAATGGATCCTACTGATCCTAATTCGCCGGTTTATATCGGTCCATATTCTAATCCGAACAGATTTGACAGCCGAATGGATTTGTTTAATAAAGCCGAATATCGATTAGCAGGGAGCGTAATTTTTCCCGGCGCGGAATTTAAAGGTAGAGAAGTGGATGTAAAAAGAGGTATTTATGAAAGTGGGGAATGGACTACATCGAATGCTGACCCTCCAGGACCTAATTATAAAGACACTCAAATAAAAATTATTGGGGCAGATGGAATGGGATCAGGAGAAACAACTTCGACTGGATTCTATATCCGTAAGTTCTTAGATCCATCTACACCTACCGGAAATGTGGCGAGTGGCAGATCGACTACCCATTGGATAGAAATACGCCTTGCAGAAATGTACTTAACTTGTGCTGAGGCAGCAGCTGAAACTGGAGATGCCGATAAGTTAACGTATGCCAATCCTTTAATCAGGGAGTTGAGAGATCGCGCTGGAGCTTTCGATTTTGGTCCTAACTATATTACCGGAGACGATAGCGGAATTCAAAAGGTACGTAAAGAGTGGGGAATGGAGATGATGGGTGAAGCTAAAACATATTGGAATTACAAAAGATGGAGAACGTTCCACGAAGTAATAGATAATTTCTTCACTCGTCGACTCTATCCTTGGTATGATATTTCTACCGGAAAATGGATGTTTCGCGAAGAAAAACCTTCAAATACACGTACATTCGCAACAAAAAATTATTATTTAAAGGTTCCTCAAGGTGAAAGAGATAAGAACGAGAATCTGGAACAAAATCCCGGTTATTAATCGTATTAATTCTATAAGTATGAAAAAGATTCAAAGTATATTTACTGTCGTATACATTATGTTGGTTGTCTTTTTTAGTGCATGCAGCATTGACAACTACGATGGACCAGACGCTACAATAACCGGAAAGGTTATTGATGAAATAACGCAACAGCCATTGATTACCGAACAGCCAAATGGTTTTAGAATTGAGTATCGAGAAATTAGTTGGGATCCCAAAGCATCTTTGCAATATTTCTGGGGGAAAGCTGATGGAACATTTCGAAATACTAAAATATTTGCTGGTGAGTATCAGATTCGACCTGTTGAGGGAGCCTTTGTTACTCCTGAATTACAAACTGCAAAGTTAAGTGGAGGAGGACAAGCTGATCTTACTTTTACCGTAAAACCGTGTATGTCAATTAAAAATGTTGATATAATTAAATCGATTGGTACATTGGGTGATCCAGGAGTAAAAGCAACTTTTACGCTTCAGAATAATGTACCCATACAGGGAACAACCGATTATAGAGTGATGGTATCTCCTAATCAATATACAGGTGCAAATATTTTTGATCCTGATTTGAGTTCGGGTGCTGTCTCCTTTGCTGTAGGTGATATGAATAGTGAAATATCAGTTGAGCTCTATGGGAGAGGGACTGCTAAATTCTTGCCAGGAAGGAAATATTATGTTCGTGTAGCTGCCCGTACCAATAATGGATCAGGTCGCTACAACTTTAGTCCAATTGTGGAAATTGAATTTTGATTTTCATTTCTTTGTTTGATTTTATGCTGATTGTTTTATGAAGTGTGCCGGGGAATAGGGTTTATAAGACCTATTTCCCGGCACTATCTTTCTTGATCACAAATGACCAGTGTGAATATTTCTTCAGAGTGTATAAGCTAAGATGATTGTATATGTATGAACAAAATATAAATAATCAGTCAAATTTATTTAAACAATTCCTGCAAATCCCATAAAAGCCATTGCTAACAGGCCGGCGGTTACTAATGCAATTGGAATTCCAGACATTCCTTTTGGAATCTCGTTTAGTGATAGCTGCTCACGTATTCCGGCAAATAACAACAACGCAAGAGTAAATCCAATGGCCGTGGATGCAGCGAAGACCACTGATTGCATAAGGGTATATTCTTTTTGTATTACCATGATTGCAACTCCAAGAATTGTACAGTTGGTGGTAATGAGTGGGAGAAAAACACCTAAAGCCTGATAGAGAGGTGGAGATACTTTCTTGAGAATAATTTCAACCATTTGAACCAATGCTGCTATCACAAGAATAAAAGCAATTGTCTGCATGAACTCAAGTCCGAATGGGACAAGAACGTATTGTTGAATAAGAAAGGTCACAATGGTGGCAATAATCATTACAAAGGTTACCGCGGCTCCCATTCCAATGGCAGTGTCAATCTTTTTAGAAACTCCTAAAAAGGGACATATTCCCAGAAATTGTGCCAACACGATGTTGTTGACAAATACGGCAGCAATAAATATGATAATGTATTCCATAGGAAGAGTATTTGTAATTCCGCATTTTCCCTGATTGCTAATGGACTGTTTTCATTATCCAATCCAGGATTTTGCGGAGTTTATTTTTTCATTTTAGTTACTAATGCGATCAAATAGCCCAAAACAATGAATCCTCCAGGAGCAAGGACAAAGACCAATGCTCCGAAATCTTCTGGGAAGATACCCAAAGAGAATAGTTTTCCGGTTCCGAGGAACTCTCTTGTGGCACCAAGGAGTGTTAATGCAACGGAAAAACCGAGTCCCATTCCCAATCCATCAAGCGCTGAATTGAACAGGTTGTTCTTTGCGGCAAAGGCTTCAGCACGCCCTAAAACAATACAATTTACCACAATCAGAGGAATGAATAGTCCCAAGCTTTCATAGAGACTTGGAAGAAAAGCTTGCATAGCAAGTTGAACAACCGTAACAAATGCGGCAATCACTACAATGAATGCTGGAATACGAACTTTATCGGGAATAAGGTTCTTAAGCAAGGATATTGCTATATTGGAGCATACCAGGACAAAGGTGGTTGCAAGTCCCATTCCCAATCCATTGATCGCTGAAGAAGTAGTACCCAAAGTTGGGCACATTCCTAATAATAGAACAAAAACCGGATTTTCTTTTACAATGCCATTCAATAAGATGGATACAGTTTTTTTACTCATTGGTTGATCCTCCTTTCTCATTTTCAAATATCAGGTATTGTTCGTAAGCCCGCTTTACCGCATCAAGAAAAGCACGTGAAGAGATGGTCGCCGCGGTTATTGCATCAATGCTTCCTCCATCTTTTTTTACTGTAAGAGGCGTTTGTGATGGGTTAATTCCAATGATAGATTGATTGTTCTTGTCTGCACGAAACCAATCTTGCATCTTTGAACCCAAACCGGGGGTTTCTTGATGTTGAAGCACACTGTAATTACGGATGGTACCGTCTTTTTCAAATCCTACCATCACTTTTATATATCCGCTGAAGCCATTTGTTGTGAAGCTTTCAATAGCTGCACCGACTAGTTCTCCTCCTTTTCTGGCAGGGAATATGGAAACGGTATTGCCATCTACTTCAATTGTTTTCTTCTCATCGGCAGGAGAATTATCAAACTCGGGGGCAACCATTCGAATGGCACTCAATTGTTTTTGTTTCTCGACCTCGGCTATTGGTGATTTGGTTAGCTCATAAACAGCACCAAGTATAGCTGCGGAAATACACGTGATTGTTGTTAAAACAACGAGCATATTTACAAACGTAGATTCTGTCTTAGCCATGATTTACTACCTCCCCGAATCGTTTAGGTTTGCAATATGTATTTAATAATGGAGTTACAGCATTCATAATTAGGATAGCAAACGAAACTCCCTCGGGATATGCTCCGAATATACGAATCAGAATGGTCAATATTCCAATGCCAATACTATATATAATCATCCCTTTTTTGCTCATAGGAGAAGTGACATAATCGGTGGCCATATAGATAGCGCCTAACAATATGCCTCCTGAAAGTAGATGAGCAATCGGATCTTGTCCTAAGATGAATGCCCCTCCGGCAACTGTTGCCAAGGTAGTGACAGGGATGTACCATTGAATAATTCCTCTGTAAAGTAGATATACAAAACCTATCAGTAGGGCAATCGCGCTTACTTCACCAAGGCTTCCTCCTATTTGACCGAGAAACATATCCAGATAATTAATTTCTCCCTTTTCAATCCCTTTCATGATAGCAAGCGGAGTTGCTCCGGTTGTTACATCAATTTGAGAGAATCGTTCAGCAGTATTCGGTACAGGCCAAGTGGTCATTTGTACCGGAAAGGAGATTAATAGAAATACCCGACCAACTAGTGCGGGATTAAAGATATTATTACCAATTCCTCCGAATGACATCTTAACTACTCCGATGGCGACTAACGCTCCAATAATAATAATCCAGATTGGTAGATTTGAAGGGAGATTAAAAGCAAGTAGTAGTCCGGTAAGAACGGCTGACCCATCTACAATGGATGGCGTTACTTTTAATAGGTATTTTTGAATGATATATTCGAACAAAACGCACGCTGCAACTGCTGTAATAGTTACAACCGCGGCACCCAGTCCGAAATAAAACAACGAAACACCCAAAGCCGGTAGTAAAGCGTAAATTACCCCATACATATTGCGCGATACACTGTCGCCACTGTGAATGTGAGGGGAGGGTGATACTATTAAACTCATATTGATTCTTTTTATTTTCTCAATCTAAGATGATATCAAGATATTATTTTCTTGATCGAATAAGTGTTCCTACTTTATTTTTACCTAATCGAATATAATCAAGTAAGGGTCTGTTTGAAGGACATGTAAAGCTACAACAACCACATTCGATGCAGTCCATTATTCTCTCCTTTTCACATTTTTCATAAATCACTTTGTCAGTAGCGGTCATCAACAAATAAGGCTCCAGTCCCATAGGACATACTCGAACGCATTTCGCACACCGAATGCAGGCGTTCATCTCCTTGCGTTGAGACTCTAAAGAGGGGATTAACAAGATTCCGGAACAACCTTTGGTGGTGGCTACGTCAATTGTTGACAATGCTTTTCCCATCATAGGACCACCCGATACAATTTTATCGGTATTTTCGGGTACGCCTCCGGCAGCATCGATAAGTTGTTTGATCGGAGTTCCGATGCGTACTTGGAGATTCGATGGATCAGACACTTTCTTGCCGGTAACCGTCACCACTCTGTCTATCAATGGTCGATTCTTCTGTATCGCTTGGTAAACTGCATACACAGTTCCTACGTTTTGAACCACAGCACCCACCGAAACAGGAAGTTTACCACTTGGAACCTGTCTTTCAATTACAGCATCGATCAATTGCTTTTCGCCTCCTTGGGGGTATTGAAACTTTTAAGGCACAATCATATTCTCCTTTTTATTTCTTTTTTTGGCCTCTTTGATCAGCAAATTGATTGCATCGGGTTTATTATCTTCGACACCTATATATGCTTTAGAGACCTGTATCGCTTCCATAAGAAGTTCGACACCAATAATTATTTCGGCGGGATGTTCCAACATCAATTGATGGTCGGAAGTTAGATAGGGTTCGCACTCAACGGCGTTAATGATGAGAACTTCGGCATGATATCCAGGGGGAGGGGAGAGTTTTACATGCGATGGGAAGGTTGCTCCGCCAAGTCCTACAATCCCTGCTTGTTCAATTTTTTGAATAATTTCATGCGGTCCAAGGGTACATTCGGTAATCAATTCATCCGAAGTGTCAATTCCCTCTTCCCACTCATCCCCTTCGACATCAATTATCACAGCCGAACGTTTGTATCCGCTGATATCCATTACATCATCGATTTTAGCCACAGTTCCCGATACGGATGTGTGATGATACGCTCCTACAAAGGCTCCCGGTTTATCGATGACTGTTCCAACCTTCACCTTATCTACCTTTTTTACCAAAGGTATTGAAGGTGCTCCCAAATTTTGTGCCAACGAAATAAT
>JBKEBB010000266.1:0-8239 GCA_047972845.1 Bacteroidales bacterium | reverse complement strand
AATAGGAATAGGAGTTTGAAAAAGAGGTTGAACCATCTTTTTTTTATTCTATAATCAGAAAAATATTTCATAATCATTAGGTATGTCAAATCAAAACCTTTATATTTGCACCCTCAAATCGGTAACAATTAACGTAATATTAATCGTAATAATTTTTTTATAGCCATGACTAAAGCTGATATAGTTAATGAGATTTCCAAGAGTACGGGAGTTGAGAAAGCAACGGTGTTAGCCACTGTTGAAGCGTTTATGACTTCAGTCAAAAGTTCACTTGCTGAAGGCGAAAATGTGTACTTGAGAGGATTCGGAAGCTTTATCGTTAAAAAGAGAGCGCAAAAAACAGCTCGCTATATCTCAAAGAATACTACCATCATCATCCCCGAACATAATATTCCGTCATTCAAGCCGGCAAAAACCTTCATGGGAGAAGTTAGTAAAATCAAGTAAGTAGAGTACCAACATAAATATTAAGACTATGCCAAGCGGAAAAAAAAGAAAAAGACATAAAATGTCTACGCACAAGCGGAAAAAAAGACTTCGTAAGAACAGACATAAGAAAAAGAAATAGGGTTTTTCTTTTCTTCTAGAGGTTAATGAACGACAGAACTTACTCTTTGATTTAGATTCGGGTGGTTCTGTCGTTGCTGTAAAAGTTAGAAATCTATTGTTCAGTGGTAAGCGAATTAGTAGTTGATGTTCAGTCGAAAGAGGTTTCCATCGCATTAGTTGAGGATGGTAATCTAGTTGAGTTGCAGCGGGAAGGTTTAGGTGAATCATTCTCGGTGGGAAACATTTACGTAGGTAAGGTTAAGAAAATTATGCCTGGCTTGAATGCCGCATTCGTTGATGTTGGGTATGAAAAGGATGCGTTTATTCATTATCTTGATTTAGGCTTAACGTTTAACTCGATCAATAAGTTTTTTCGCCAGGTTGTATCAGATCGCAAAAAGCTTCCGCCAATTTCGAAATTTCAATTGCAGCCGGATGTCGAAAAAGAGGGTGTTATTGGTGACTTTTTAAAGCAAGGGCAAGAGTTACTTGTTCAGATCGTTAAAGAGCCAATATCTTCAAAAGGACCTCGTTTGACAACCGAAATCTCATTTGCAGGACGATATCTTGTACTGATTCCTTTTATGGATAAGGTGTCTGTTTCGCAAAAAATTAAATCCAGTGAAGAGCGTGCTCGTCTTAAACAGTTAATTCAAAGCATTAAACCCAAAAACTTTGGAGTGATTGTAAGAACAGTTGCAGAAGGTCGTCGAGTTGCAGAGTTGGACAGTGAGCTCCGAATGTTGGTAACCCAATGGGAGGATTGTCTGGCGAAAGTTCAAACCGGAAAACTTCCCTCATTGGTCTTCGAGGAGAGTAGTCGTACGGTGGCGATACTCCGAGATCTTTTCAATCCCTCTTTCCAACACATACACATCAACAATAGAACCGTGTTCGAGCAGGTTGGTGAGTATGTTCGCTTTATTGCTCCTGATAGAAACGATGTTGTAAAGTTCTATGATAAGGATATTCCGATTTTCGATACGTTTGGCATCACCAAACAGATCAAATCATCATTCGGAAAAACTGTTTCGTTCAGAAATGGAGCATATTTGGTGATTGAACATACCGAAGCAATGCATGTGGTTGATGTGAATAGCGGTAATCGTTCTAATTCTAAGATGGGTCAGGATGAAAACGCTTTGACGGTTAATCTAAATGCTGCCACCGAGATTGCTCGACAACTTCGTTTGCGCGATATGGGGGGGATTATTGTGATAGATTTCATTGATATGGAGAGTGTGGAGTTTAGGCAGAAGGTGTATGAGCAACTTCGTCAAGCGATGTCTCTTGACCGTGCCAAACACAATATCCTACCACTTTCAAAATTCGGACTGATGCAAATTACTCGTCAACGCGTTCGTCCGGTTCTAGATATAAATACCACTGAGGATTGCCCCAATTGCTTTGGGAAAGGTCACGTGGAAGCAACCATTCTGTTTTGTGATAAAATTGAGCGCAAGGTTGATTACTTGGTAAACAAGTTAAAAGTCAAATTTTTTATTCTTCACGTACATCCATTTGTTGCAGCCTATCTTGAGAAAGGCCCATTCTCATTGAAATGGAGATGGCGTTTGCAATATTCATTCTTCTTCAGATTAGTTCCCAATCAAAATCTTGCTTTCCTTGAATATAAGTTCCTGGATAAGTTTAGGAATGAAATCGATTTAAAAGAAGAGATCGAGATAAAATAAGCGTCGGTTATTACGTTTTTAGCCGAAAGACACCTTTTATTTAGATTTCTATTCCTTTAATAGGGTTTCATTGTTAAATCGTATAGTTCGTGTACGTTTCTATTGGTTATTCGGAAAATATCTTCTTATTTTGCGTAATAATATTCACATTCTAAACCTTTAGCCTATTGAGAACAACTACTCCATAATTTTAAATCTTATACTTAATGGAGTCATTAAACAAACTGTCGGATGAGCAGTTGGTTGTTCTTTATGCGGAAGGATGTAATTCTGCGTTTGATTTCTTGTTGTTTCGGTATAAAACGAAAATCCACTCTTACATCTCCTATGTTATTAAAGATCCTGATTTGACAGAGGATCTTTTTCAAGAAACCTTCATCAAGGCCATTGTGACTATTCGTCAAGGTAAATACACCGAAACAGGAAAATTCGGAGCTTGGCTCTCTCGGATCGCTCATAATTTAATCATCGATCATTTTCGTCAAGGGAAAGTGGAAAACAATGTGTCAAGTGATCAGTGCGAATATGATGTGTTGAATGATGTCAATCTAAGCCATGGCACCATTGAAGATGATCTTATTCGTACGCAGATACACTATGACGTTCGAAAATTAATTCGGAATCTTCCCCAGAATCAGCAAGACGTGTTGGTTATGCGTTACTACAAGAATTTAAGCTTTAAAGAGATTGCCGAAACCACGGGGGTTAGTATTAATACGGCATTGGGTAGAATGCGGTACGCGCTTATAAATATGCGTAAGATGGCTGATGAATATAATATTTCCCTTACATTAGATTAAAATTCGCAAATCTTCCCTTATAATAGATACGATCTGCTTATATTTGCCGTTGTTATTGTGTGAACATAATGCCGCAACCTATGAGGAAGACTATTATATCCGTCCTGAATCCTGAACTTAAAGAGCAGGAATCAAAGAGTTGTATTACTTTTCCAAAGGCTGAAACCCTTTTGTTTCTTACTTTCTTTTCACGAATGTGTAAGAAGGAGGAGGGAGTTGAGTCGTCCGCACTAACATCATCATCACAAATTCTTAAATCGTAATGAATAATAAGCCTATTTTGTCTCCATCCATATTGGCGGCAGACTTTGGTAATCTTCAACGAGATGTTGAAATGATTAACCGGAGTGATGCGGATTGGTTCCATTTAGATATCATGGACGGAGTGTTTGTTCCCAATATCTCTTTTGGTTTTCCAGTTATGGCCGAGATTGCTCGATATGCCAAGAAACCTCTTGATGTCCATCTAATGATTGTTGAACCGATGAAGTTTATTCGGGAGGTAAAGGAGTTGGGAACCTACATGATGAATGTTCATTATGAGTCATGTCCTCATTTGCACCGAAATATTCAACAAATAAAAAATGAGGGTATGAAGGCAGGAGTTACCCTAAACCCTCATACCCCTGTTTCTGTTTTGGAAGAAATAATTATCGATCTTGATATGGTGTTGCTTATGAGTGTGAATCCTGGCTTTGGGGGACAAACCTTTATTGAGAATACTCTCGATAAAACAGCCCGTCTGAAAGAACTTATTGCAAAGAGAAACTCTTCAGCACTTATTCAAGTCGACGGAGGAGTCAACTTTGAGACGGGTAAACTACTGCTTGATTCGGGTGCAGATGTGCTGGTTGCCGGAAGTTTTATTTTCAATTCATCCGACCCGCTTCAAACAATTGCTCGTCTAAAAGAACTCTAACCTATTTCCAACCGTAAATTGCCCGTTTACCCAACTCTTCTTCTATACGGAGGAGTTGGTTGTATTTTGCCATACGGTCGCTTCTGCTCAATGATCCGGTTTTGATTTGTCCGCTATTGGTGGCCACGGCAATGTCTGCAATGGTGGTATCTTCGGTTTCACCTGATCGATGCGATGTAATAGAAGTGTATTTATTTCTATGAGCAAGTTCGATGGCCTGCAATGTCTCGGTCAATGATCCGATTTGGTTCACTTTGATAAGGATCGAGTTTGCACATCCTAAATCAATTCCTTTTTGTAAGAATTTGACATTGGTTACAAACAGGTCATCACCTACCAACTGGCATCTGTCTCCGATACGATCGGTTAGCAGTTTCCATCCCTCCCAATCTATTTCACTCATACCGTCTTCGATTGAGTCGATAGGATATTTGGATATCAACTCGTCCAAGTATTTGACCTGCTCCGCGGGAGATAGTTTTTTCCCTTTATTTCCTTCGAACAACGTATAATCGTACACCCCTTCTTTGAAAAATTCTGAAGCGGCACAGTCCATTGCGATTGAAATCTCATCTTTTGGTTTGTATCCAGCCTTTTCTATGGCCAGAAGAATCGATTCAATCGCATCTTCGGTTCCAGCAAGTACAGGAGCAAAACCTCCCTCATCGCCAACAGCCGTACTCAAGCCTCTATCTTGAAGTACTTTTTTGAGTGAATGAAACACTTCAGCTCCCATTCGCAGTGCCTCCTTGAATGACTTTGCACCAATGGGTCGGATCATAAATTCTTGGAAAGCGATAGGGGCATCCGAGTGAGATCCTCCATTAATAATGTTCATCATAGGGACCGGAAGAACTGTCGCGTTTGTTCCTCCGATATAACGATACAGGGGAATGTTTAACCCAATGGCGGCAGCTTTTGCCACAGCTAATGAAACTCCTAAAATGGCGTTGGCTCCAAGTTTTGATTTGGTTTCACTTCCGTCCATATCAATCATCACCTTATCAATGCCGGCTTGATCTAGCACATTTTTGCCAATCAATACTGGCTGAATGAGGTTGTTGATATTGTCAACAGCTTTTGTGACCCCTTTACCCCCGTATCTGTTTTTATTACCATCTCGAAGTTCAATGGCTTCGTTCACTCCAGTAGATGCTCCGGAGGGTACTGAGGCCCTTCCTATAGCTCCATTTTCCAACATTACATCTACCTCTACGGTCGGATTTCCTCTTGAATCGAGGATTTCTCTTCCTTTGATTGCTTTTATTTTCATAGTTATAGCAAATATATTAATTCGTACTCATATAACAATTTTGCTCATCAAACTGTTTATTTACTACAGACTATCTATCTACCCGATCACTTTATCCATATTGATTGATGCAAATGATAGGATTTGAAGGTGCTCTTATAGTCTTGTTTTATATGTTTTTATGTGTGTAACTTTAATGTAAACCTACTGCTAAATTGTTCTTGTAGTCAATAAATGTGTATGGTTTACCATATTTGTGGTATGTGTTTATTTTGGATTGAACGTTCTGTTATCTGATGTTTTTGTATCTTTGCCTCCACAATTTAACCGAAAGTTCAGTTTACGTATATGAAAAAGATTGTTCTTATTTTATTTACAGCAGGATTTTTACTTTCCCAAGTTTCGTGTTCAAAAAGAAGCTATTCTAAAGAGGATGCTCAACAAATAGCTAATTCAGTTTCTGATTTTATGCTTATGTACCCCTGGGCTGCATTGCAGGATGTGTACAAGGTTTTCTTTCAAGACAGATATGGTCCCGGCCATATGATTAGCAACAAGGAAGATGCTCGCGTTGCTTTAGAGAACGAGCTGAAGTCCACCACTGAATTTGTTGGCAATTATGTTGAACCGTGTGGTTGGGAGCATAATTATTATCGAGTGAATCTTTCTGTGATTAATGATGGTATTATCTCTTTCGATGACTATTTCAATGCTTTCTATGAAAGTGTGAATGCAGTCAAACCTCCTTCATTTAATGAGTGGAAAAGAGAGTGGGCCTTTATAATGGATGTGATCAATCAGCTTCCCTTGGAATTTGAAGAGAAAGAGTCACAAGTGAAATTAATAAACGAGATGCTTGATAAAAAGGAATATGTTGTCCATCATTCATATCGTTTCGAACGCAGATATAGACCTCATTACAGAATAATGAGTAAAAAGATAATTGAAGAACGTTTTCCCAAGTTGTTAGAATTACCTACCGAAGATAATTCCAACCCTTATAGATAGTATATTGACTTTTTTATTGTTTTAATTATCAATCAATTTGATTAGAGCAGCTTTTCAAGTTGGTCTTTTTACCGAATCAACCAATCAATAGTTCTCTCGGTATTAAGGTGTTTTTATTATTGCGATGCTTTCGCGTAACTTAACAAGATTTATGGCAAAAATAAAAGGAGCGGTGGTTGTGAATCGTGAGCGATGCAAGGGGTGTAACCTGTGTGTCGAATCGTGTCCAACCCAAGTTTTGTCTCTCGATCCACGAGATGTAAATAATATAGGATACCATTTCGCATATATGAAAAACCCCGACGATTGCATTGGTTGTGCGAGTTGTGGTCTGGTGTGTCCTGATGGTTGTATAACGGTGTATAGAGTGAAAATGTAATAGCAATGGGTGAAGTTAAATTAATGAAAGGCAACGAAGCAGTTGCTCATGCTGCCATACTCTATGGCACAGATGGATATTTTGGTTATCCCATTACTCCTCAGTCCGAGATAATGGAAACATTGATGGAGGAGAAACCGTGGGAAACGACAGGAATGGTTGTATTACAGGCCGAAAGTGAAGTGGCCGCTATAAATATGGTATATGGTGGTGCCGGATGTGGAAAGCGCTGTATGACCTCCAGTTCAAGTCCCGGTATTAGTTTGAAACAAGAGGGCATTTCCTATATCGCGGGAGCAGAACTCCCATGCTTGATAGTAAACATTGTTCGTGGAGGCCCGGGATTAGGAACCATTCAACCAAGTCAAGCCGACTACTTTCAAACAGTTAAAGGAGGCGGACATGGTGATTATAAGTTGATAACACTGGCTCCTGCTTCAGTACAAGAGATGGCTGATCATGTGGCTTTAGGTTTTGATCTGGCTTTCAAATACCGTAACCCGACGATGATTCTTGGGGATGGAATTATTGGTCAGATGATGGAAAAGGTGGTTTTGCCTGAGCAGAAATCTCGTTTGACAAACGAGCAGATTGCTGAGCAAATGCCATGGGCTACCTTGGGTAAACCCAATGGAGTGGATCCAAGAATAATTACCTCTTTGGAGCTTGACCCCTATGTGATGGAGGCTAACAACCTTCGCTTTCAGGAAAAGTACAGACACATTGAGGCTACAGAGGTAAGATACGAAGAGTTTATGAGTGAAGATGCCGACTATCTAATTGTTGCATTTGGTTCGGCAGCCCGCATTTCTCAAAAAACCATTGAACTGGCTCGTGCCGAAGGATTAAAGATCGGAATGCTGCGTCCTATCACTTTGTGGCCTTTCCCTACTAAGATTTTAGCCGAATATGCCGAAAAGGTGAAAGGAATGATCTCTGTTGAATTCAACGCCGGTCAGATGGTTGAGGATGTTCGTTTGTCAGTGAATGGCAGAGTTAAAGTAGAACATTACGGACGTTTAGGTGGTATTGTTCCTACTCCTGAAGAGGTTTTGGATGCGATTATACAAAAATTTATGTAATCTTTATGGATAGTTCAATTGAAAAAGTACTGTTGGTACTTTTCTACCTCTTTTCTCTTATCGCGGTCATCTGTTATTTTGTTTTTTCCGAAGACCGCACCTATTTTTACTACAGTGGCGGAGCCGCTATTGTAATGAGAGGAGTGCACTATATCATGAAATATTTAATGTAAGATATTATGGAACTAAGTCAAATAATTAGTCCTGAAAACTTGGTTTATGAAAAACCAAAGTTAATGAACAATCAGCAGATGCACTATTGCCCGGGATGTAGTCATGGGGTAGTTCATAAGCTGATCTGCGAGGTAATCTCAGAAATGGGACTGGAGGATAAATCCATTGGTGTTGGTCCGGTTGGTTGTGGTGTTTTCATATATAATTATATCGATATCGACTGGCAAGAGGCTGCCCACGGGCGTGCTCCTGCTTTGGCTACTGCAATCAAGCGTCTGTTGCCCGATCGCATGGTCTTTACCTATCAAGGAGATGGTGACCTTGCAGCTATTGGAACCGCGGAGACTATACATGCTTGTAACCGCGGTGAAAATATTGTTAT
>JBKEBB010000164.1:0-1925 GCA_047972845.1 Bacteroidales bacterium | reverse complement strand
GTCGCCTTCGTTGAGGGCGCATATCTTAGCCGACGAACGTCCTACATTTTGTATCACCAAGGTGATAGTTCCTTTAGTTGTGTCGGCTGCTGCTATGGTTAAGGGGATACGTTCTCCTTTTTCTCCTACTTTGCAGATTACAAAATGTCCCGCTTTGCGTGACTTCGCAATCAAGGGTGCCTCTATTTCAAGTTTGATCACCTTTTCGGAGAAATACTCTTTGCTTACAATTTTGTTCATTACTATTTGCTGTTTTCAAGACTGCAAAAGTAATATAACTACCTGTTAGTAACAAACATTTCTTTCATTTGTTAATTAAATTGGCTTTTATTGATGGCGAAATTTGAGTTTTTACCCCAATTTAATTTCTTTTTGATACCATATAAGCTGTGTGTCCTTTCTTGTAAAGAGAAAAAAGAATGTAGTATTTGGACGCGTTTTACTGAGTCAATAAAAAAAGCGTACCGATGAAAGTACGCTTTGTATAGGGATTTGTTGATTTAAGTTTGTAACATTAGAATGCTACCTTTATTCCAAGTCCGAAATCCTCGAGTCTGAGTTTGGTATCGCTCACAATGTCGAGCATCGGTTTATAGTCGAGCGAAAGGGCTAAAGGGATGGTTGGGACCTTGTATTCGAGGCCGATAACGCCATCAATACCCAATAGAAACTTTTCGTTGAGTGCGCCAATGTGAGCTCCTGCACCATAATAGAATTGGAATCCTTCTTGGATTACTGAAATGTGTCGCTGATACAAACCTGTTAGATTGAATCCGTTTTTGTAGGGGATGGCGATTATTGCCTCAACCGCGTCGAGAGGGCTGATAAAATGTTTTACACTTACTCCTGACATGGTTCCTCCGATGCGGGTTCCGATTGCCCAATCATAATTTTGCGCGTTTGTTGTGGTGATAGTCACAGCTAAAAACGCAAGCAGGCCTAATAGTTTCTTCATCTTGTGTAACGGTTTTAATGTGTTAAGACTGTTTTTTGTATTTATTGAGTAACAGGGATATTGAAAAGTAGATTGTTCAACACCTGTAATACTCCGTTATCATCGTTGCTTGGAGCAATGTAACGAGATACTTGTTTGATCTCGTCGATGGCATTTTTCATCGCATAGCTGTGCTCTCCTTTCAACATCATCTCATAATCGTTCATGAAATCACCAAATACCATGGTTTGCGCGGGTGATATGTTCAACTTCTGTTGTATTATTTCGAGGGCCGCTCCTTTGGTGGCTTTCTTACTGCTAATGTCTAACCAATTGGCTCCCGAAACGACGACTCTGAACTCCTCTTCAAAATGAGTAAAGGTGGGGTAGAGAGTTTCGCGAACATCGCTCGGATCATAAAACGAAAGTTTGAGGAAACGATCGTTTTGAATGGTGTGGAAGTCATCAACGATTTCTAACTTATTGTAATAACGTTTTGCTAAAGAAAACAGTTCGCTTTGGGATGATTCGATGTAGGCGCTTTTCTCCCCACAAAGTACCGTAAAGGCGTTATCTATCTCCTTTGCAGTCTGAATAAGTTCGAAAATAGATGTTTGGGGAATATCGACAACCAGTAAATGTTCATCGCGATAAATCATCAGGCCTCCGTTCTCGGTAATAAAATAGATATTCTCTTTTACGGGTTCGAAATGTTCGAGGACATTGTGGTACTGTCTTCCGGTGGCTACTACGAATACGATGTCTCTGCGACGGATTTCATCCAGGATGGGGAAGAAGTCGGGATTCAATTTCTCTTTTGAATTGAGAAGGGTGCCGTCAAGGTCGCTTACAATAAGACGAATATTGTTTTGTGTCATTGTTTTTTAGTTTGAAAAAGGGGTATTCTCTGCTCTCTGCCATGTCGTCCAATTACGTTTTGTAGTTAGATAGATCGGAAGAGCGTAGGGAACACTATGAGAAAAACAAGGGG
>JBKEBB010000123.1:0-1912 GCA_047972845.1 Bacteroidales bacterium | reverse complement strand
TTTACGTAATATCAGATTACCCTAATTTTTTTGAATAGCATAACATCAACCATCAATAAAAACAGACTATGAGATACCGCCAACTTTGCGTCCATACTTTTCTTTCGACCACCCCTAATTTGTAATCACACTCATTTGTACTATAAGGATTTATAATCCGATTGAATAATTCAAATCAGATAATCAATAGGAAGGAAATATGGTTTATTGAATTACAAATTCACATAGTAAGGAAGGGTGTGATTTATAAATCACACCCGATCCAGGAACTGCTAATCACTCTTGACATAACAATATAATGCATATGAAACGAATCGTACTATCGCTGATATTCTTGGTATCCGTTGTTACGGGAGGAGCTCAACGCCCCATTCCGACAGTTCGAATTGCACCTGAGGACCGGGGAGCCGCTCCTCCTGCTTTCTTCCAAATGGTGAAATCGTTGGAGTATGTGCCTTTAGAAACGAATGACGATTGCTTGATCGGAGCAATTAAACAAATGCACATCACCTCACGCTACATCCTATTATATACATCACCATCTAACCTTGTTTATCTCTTTGACCGAAATGGTAGGTTTATTTGTCAGGTTGGAAACAAAGGGGGAGGTCCGGGCGAATACAACAATGTTGCAATAAATTATTTATTTATGGATGAATCCAAGCAAGAGATTGTTGTGCAGTCATCTCACCCGAATTGCCTTATGTTCTATGATCTGAAAGGAAAATATCTTCGTTCTGAAGCGCTTTTGCCGGGAAGAAACGAAGCGGGAGGATGTTTTATTATACACAACAGCATCTGTATGTTCTCCCGTATGGACCGATCGGCCGAATATCGGTACTATTTGTCTCCGTTGAGTGATCTCACTAAAATATCCAAACGGATACAAGTTACTCGTGTAGAGCATAAAGACAGAAGTTTTACTTCGATAACAGGGAGGGGATTTCATTATCTGTATAACGGAGCGGTGTATGTACGCGACAATTCACTCAATGACACCATCTATCGGATCGGTCCGGATAATACATTCACGCCATATTATGTGATAAACGCGGGAAAATATGAGATAACGGCAGAAATAGTGGGAGATGTCAAAAACTTTCTTCGTCGTGTGAAAGAGTGCTTGAACTATCGCTCGTTGTTTGAAACAGAACGGGAATTGTTGCTCTCATACTATTATAACGAGGAGGTTCATTATATGGGATACAATAAAGCGACGAAGCAAACGTATCATTTTACCGGTAAGAATGGAATGGCGAATGATTACGACGGAGGAGTTGACTTTTGGCCGTGGATACAGCGGGGAGATCACTATTATTCGTACGTGTTGGCCTCAGATTTTCTGGATCATGACAATTCGATCCAACCGAAAGGTTCGGCTGAAGCCATCAAAAAAGTGAATCAACTGAAGAAACGTCTCACGGAAGAAGACAATCCGGTAGTGATTATCGCAACACTTCGATGAAGATGTATAATGAAGGCAGTTGAGTTGTCACGTCGAGTGTGATTTGCAAATCACACCCGACAGAGAAGAAAATGTTTTGTACTCACACCCGACATAAAGAGGAGTTCATCCAGTAATCATAGTTTCATGAAAAGGAATAAGTATATTATTTTTATATTTCTGGGTATTTTGGTGATTGCATTTTCTTTTCCGATCTACCATTATAAGAAGAAGATGTTGGTCTATCATAAATTCGGAGCACCGATCAATCCCAAAGAGAATTCTATTTATAGAGCACCTAAACTTGATTCGGTGTTTATTCCTTCCGAGTTCAATGAGACTTCCCGTCTGTTTTATCTCTGTAAGAGTTGGGGCTTTCTGAAATTTTATCACGAGAATCATATCACGATTCGTCCGAGGATTAATACCATTTTATTGGATGCAATCGACAAGACTATGCAGATAACG
>JBKEBB010000387.1:0-8618 GCA_047972845.1 Bacteroidales bacterium | reverse complement strand
TCGTCGAATAAACCCCTGTAAATGGTGTTTTAAGGGTATGAATCATAAAAATAGAGGAGGGATTGTCACGGAGTAATTTATTATAGCTACTTTTGCCAAATTATTAACCCACTAATTACACCCATACAGTAAGGACATGAGAAGATGGCGCATTGAAGACTCGTCTGAGTTGTACAACATCAACGGTTGGGGATTGAATTATTTCTCCATCAACGACGAAGGCAATGTTACGGTAACTCCACAACAGGGCAAAGCCTCTGTGGATTTAAAAAAGTTAATGGACGAATTGCAACTGCGCGATGTTTCAGCGCCGGTGCTCCTTCGTTTCCCCGACATTCTTGACAACCGGATTGAGAAGATCTCCAATTGTTTCACAATTGCTTCGCAAGAATACGGTTACACAGGAAAAAACTTTATCATCTACCCGATCAAGGTCAATCAGATGCGTCCCGTTGTTGAAGAGATTGTCAGCCACGGAAAACGTTTCAACATTGGTCTGGAAGCTGGGTCGAAACCTGAACTCCATGCTGTATTGGCCATCGATATCGACGTAAACTCGCTTATTATCTGCAACGGATACAAAGACGAAGATTACATCGAGCTTGCCTTGTTGGCTCAAAAGATGGGTAAACGCATTTTCCTCGTTGTTGAAAAATTAAACGAGTTGAAACTGATTGCCACCATTTCCAAAAAGCTTAAGATCACGCCCAATATCGGAATCCGAATCAAATTGGCCAGCTCAGGCAGCGGCAAATGGGAAGAGAGTGGAGGCGACGGAAGCAAATTCGGTCTTAACTCCTCCGAACTGCTCGACGCGCTTGATTTTCTCGATAAGAAAGACATGCGCGACAGCCTCAAACTGATTCATTTCCACATTGGAAGTCAGGTGACAAAGATTCGCCGTATCAAGAACGCGCTTCGTGAAGCGTCGCAATTCTACGTTCAACTTCGTGGACTCGGCTTCAATGTCGATTTTGTTGATATCGGCGGAGGCCTTGGAGTGGACTACGACGGTACCCGCTCGGCGAGTAGCAGTAGCAGCATGAACTACACCATTCAGGAATATGTGAACGACTCGATCTATACCCTCACCGACGCGTGTAACAAGAACAATATTCCTCAACCCAATATCATCACCGAATCCGGACGATCACTGACCGCCCACCACTCGGTGCTTGTCTTCGAAGTACTCGAAACAACCACTCTCCCATCATGGGACGAGAATGAGGAGATTACCGAGAATGATCACGAGTTCGTACGCGAACTATATACCCTATGGGATACTCTCAACCAACCCCGCTTGATCGAAACATGGCACGATGCCTTGCAAATTCGTGAAGAGGCGCTTGATTTGTTCAGTCTCGGACTGGTCGATCTTCGTACACGTGCACAGATCGAACGACTTTTCTGGTCGGTTGCCCGCGAGGTGAACGAAATGGCTAATGCCATCAAACATGCACCTGAAGAGTTGAAGAAGATCGAGAAGATGTTGCCTGATAAATATTTCTGCAACTTCTCCCTTTTCCAATCGCTCCCCGATTCATGGGCCATTGACCAAATCTTCCCCATCATGCCGATCAGCCGTTTGGACGAACGTCCCGACCGCTCGGCTACGTTGCAGGATATAACCTGCGATTCGGATGGAAAGATCGACAACTTCGTTTCGACTCGCAATTTCGGATACCATCTCCCCGTGCACTCGCTTAAGGGAAAAGATGCCTACTATATCGGCGTTTTCCTTGTAGGGGCGTATCAGGAGATCCTTGGTGACCTGCATAATCTTTTCGGAGATACCAATGCTGTACACATCAAGGTATATAATGACGAATACGAGATCGACAAGGTGATTGACGGAGAGACTGTGGCCGAAGTGCTCGACTATGTACAATACAATCCCAAACGGATGGTACGCAACGTCGAAACATGGGTGACAACCTCCGTTAAAGCGGGCATTATAACAGTCGAAGAGGGACGCGAATTCCTCTCCAACTACCGCTCGGGACTATACGGATATACCTACCTGGAGTAAAACAACAAGAGGCGGATAAAGAGTATTACAAACTTCTATCCGCCTCTTCTTATTCATATTAACCAAATAAATCATGAAAAAGCTAATCACCGCCTTTGTAACAGTAAAGGAAGAGAGCATTGCCGATTTCCTGTCCATCGTTCCCAACATCGTTGAAAAGTCGAATGCCGAAGAGGGTTGCGTCAGCTACCATCTCTTTCAAGATCCGTTCAATCCTATCCGATTCTCATTCATTGAACAGTGGAAAGATCAGTCGGCCATTGATTTTCATTTTGCCACACCCCACTTCAACGAGTTTGGCAAGCAACTTCAACCCCTTCTTGCCTCTCCGCTCGATATAGTAATTTACGATATCGCCTCGGAACAAAACGTATAACTCGCCCTATAAAAAGAAGAGTGTGGTTCATACAGTCCCTTATCAGGATGCTGTACGAACCGCACTCTTTTACTTTCTCGTCGGTTGTCTTAGAAAATATATTTCACCGCAGCCGTAGGATAGCACTTGAATCCCGGGCCATAGAAATTATTCGACAATTCAATCTCCGTTCCTACTGAGAAGGTTTTGGGTATCACGTTGTACCAAAACTGAGGTTCGGCCAGCAACACACAATCTTTTCCTCCTACCCCGTGATCACGGTCAATATTTTGCGACCAAATATCGAAAAATCCGTTGATAGACAAACGATCGTTAAGCAGCGTTCCATCCCACACAACGGTCCATTGCATATCATGACTTACCGTGTTGAATTGGTTCAACTTGTAGGCAAGATAGGTTTTCAGATAAAAGGGCCCTACCACTTTGTCATATGCCGCACCGGCCAGATAAGCATGAGGAATAAAGAGCCCTTTCATGATACCCCCGTTGTATTCGATATGTCCCATCACGGGCAACTTGCCAAACTTCTGTGTCCTCGAAATCTCCATATACATCAATCCGATGTTGTCGCCATTGAAATGAAAATCAAAATCGACAAACATGAATGTGGAACCTCTTTGGTCGTTTTTCAAAAATTCAAACGTTCCGGTAAGAATATTTGCCGAAGCATCCTTACCTTCAATGTTTCCACGAAAATCATAATGCAACTGCAGGTTTTGGGCATTCACCCCGAAGGCAATACTCATGATCAGAATTGCCAATAAACTTTTCTTCATTCGTAATTAATTTGATTGTAGTTAGTGATTCAAAACTGTTTTTGGGCCAAACGCTGTTCGGCCAACGATTCATACTTGGTTCCCGGACGCCCATAATTGGCATACGGGTATATGGAAATTCCCCCTCTCGGGGTAAAAATACCTGTCACTTCGATATACTTGGGGTTCATCAATCGGATGAGATCTTTCATAATCACATTCACACAGTTCTCATGAAAATCTCCGTGATTACGAAAACTGAACAAGTAGAGTTTGAGACTTTTGCTTTCCACCATCTTCACATCCGGCAGATAACTGATTTGAATGGTGGCAAAGTCCGGTTGTCCGGTAATGGGACAAAGCGAGGTAAACTCCGGACAGTTAAAATGTACCCAATAATCATTCTCGGGATGTTTGTTGTCAAACGCTTCAAGTACCTCCGGTGCATAGTCCTGTTTGTAAGGCGTGTTGTTGCCCAACAGCGATAGTCCGTCAATCATAATCAAAGTCCGAATATGTTATATTTGATTCCTTTATCATACACATCAGTGCGCTCCTTCTCCTTAATAACCCGCACAATCACATTGGTCAGCGGGAGTACTATAATCTCATACAGCGTTTTCATTCCTGCCTGTGTAAGAACCATAATCATCAGTTCGTTGTTGGGAACAATCCCATAAAAGGCGATCGGGAAAAAGATCAACGAATCCGCCGACTCACCCACCAACGTAGAGACCACCGCCCGAACAGAAAAATGACGACCATGCGATGACAACTTCATCTTGCTCATCACAAACGCGTTAAGAAAAGAGCCTATCACAAAAGCGAGCAAACTGGCCACCGCTATTCGTGGAGTCAATCCGAATACATAGTTAAAGTGAGGCTCCCCATCCCAAAAGGGAGCCGAGGGCAACGCGACGGCTACAAAACAGAAGGAAATCACCAGAAAATTCATAGCGAATCCGATCCAAATAACCATTCGCGCGCGGCGAAAGCCCCACACTTCTGCCACCACATCGTTTACGATGTATGAGATCGGGAAAAGCAGAATCCCGGCTGTTGTAATAATACTTCCAAACTGAACCAGCTTGGTTTCAAAAAAATTGGAGGTAACCAGACAGACACTGAAAAGCACTGTCAAACCCATCAGAATGGGAGAAATGGATTGTTTCATATACTCTTGTTTTTAACGTGGTGTTCAAGCACACGGCTTGCACAATGGTGCAAGGCTCTTTAATTTTACGGGTGCAAAGGTAAAAAGAATTTATGAAAAGATGAGTGGTTCAGACAAAACAATGTGTATAAAGTGGCACAACCGTTTGAATTTCAACGTATTTAAGGGGTCACGATACAGAACATAGACCAACAATAATTCATCAAGGGATGCGATCTGAAAATACCTTCAAAGATCAGCTCTTTTTCGATGGATAAAAAGGTATATACCTTTTTGCACAGAGGTACGTACCTCTTGGTCAAAAGGAGCACTCCTTTTATGTAAAACGTATGCTCCTTTTTGAAGCCCCTGAAATCCTTTGTAATGTCATAACGAAGAGATGTTTCTCATTATGTATAAAAGCAACCATCCAAGAAAATGATATCTACGTATCTGCACAAAAGAATAAAAATAAAAAAGTACCATATTTCAGTGGTATTGTATTGATTTATATCGAAATTACCCCCTATATTTGCGAAACTGAATAATACTATATTCAGAGTTCGTCTGTTGGCAGTGGCCATACAGAGATACGAATTTTACAATCTAATCATTAAATACCTGTTATCATGAAAAAAGTAACCTTGCTTTGCTTGGCGTTGCTCTGGACAACGGCCACGCTGCTTGCAACGGGTCAAACATCCGTTCAAATTCAGAAAAGCACCATTACCGATCAGGGGGAGCTGGTTTTACAGTTGCTCAACAATTCCGACAAATTATGGACTAACACCTCGTTCTCTTTAACCGATGCGAAAGGAAAAAGCTATGGGGTATTCAAGAAAGATTCTCTCTACCCTAAAGAGGTGGTGATCGTTTCTACTCCTTTAAAGGGAAATGCGATCTACACCCTTTTCGCCAACGGAGCACCTCAACTCAAATTAAAGGGAAAAGGATTTTCGGAGCAATTAACCATTCCTTCCGAAATGAAGCTCTTGGCCGTTGCCAAAGGGGCAAAACGAGAAGCTAATCCACAAGTGGCCTCGTTGGGAGATAAACTCGACGCCACCATCGAAATATACAATCATGTGAATTACGGTGGACATGCCTTCTCCGAATTAACCAACAGTAAAAACACGACCATCGAGAATCCCTATGAGGAACTTTCAGCCAAGGCTATTCCGGAGATGTTGACGGGTGACGTACAGAAAAAGATCTCGACTCTGAAAGAGACAATCGGCTCCATTCTGGGAGATCGTCCCGATATGTCGGACAAAACAATCAACCTGATCGGACATGCCCACATGGACCTGTATTGGTTGTGGGGACATCAGGAGTCGATTAAAATGATGCAAGACAACCTTCGTCAGGTGGTTGCTTTCATGAAGGAGTTTCCCGAATATCGTTTCTCACAAAGTCAAGCCGCTATCTACAACGAGTTGGAGCGCCTCGACCCCAAGGTATTCCAAGAGATAAAACAATATGTGAAAGAGGGTCGATTCGAAGTAATCGGTGGTCAATGGAGTGAAGGAGACAACAACCTCTCATCGGGCGAAGCCACTGTTCGCTCTTTCTTGCTGTGACAACGTTACTTCCAGTCCCGTTTCGGGAAAATGGCAAAGACCGGATGGTTGCCCGACAACTTCGGACACAGCGCCCAACTTCCTCAGATAATGAAACAGGCAGGAATCAACAGCTACTACCTCAACCGCTGCCCGCCTCAATCGGGAACCTTCATTTGGGAGGGACTGGATGGTACACAGATATTATCGTACAACAATCCGTCGTACGTTACCCACTTGCACCCCAAGATCCTGAACGACTTTAAAACAGTTGTTCCGGGACAAAGTCGCCTATTCCACGTACTTGGTGTTGGAGACCACGGAGGAGGCCCTACTCGTCTGGATATTCAAATGGCTCAGGCAATGAAAAAGGTGGACCGATTCCCAACAATCAATTTCACCTCCACACAAGACTTCTTCAACGCTGCCCGCGCGGATTGGAATACATACAATGTGCATAAAGGAGAGCTTCAGTTTGTGTTTGAGGGATGTTATACCTCAGTGGCCGGAATCAAAGAAGGAAACAGAAATACGGAAGCACAGCTGTTTGAAAGTGAAGTGTTGAACAGTTTGAATCAACTCTATTTTGGCAAATACCCAAAAGCGGAGCTGGATGAAGCATGGCAGAAACTCACCTTCAACCAATTCCACGACATCATTCCGGGATCTTCTATTTTTGAAGCCAACAGGGATGCTATCGCTTCGTATATCTTCGCCGAACGAAATGCCAGAGAAACAAAGGAGCTCGCTTTCCGTAATCTGGTAGATCATATCGATCTCAAAAAAGGAAAAGGTCAACCGATCGTAGCCTTCAACTACCAACCCTACAAAGGCAAAACACTTGTCGAGGCAGAGGTCTTTTCATACACCAAGGTATATACCGCTGAAGTGTCGCATTGGAATAGATATTACGACTACAACAACGTGCGTCCGGTGAATCGTGGACAAGGAGAGGTGCCCACCGTGCTGGTGACCGACAGCGAAGGACGTGAATATGTTGCCCAGGTGGTAAGCGGAAAACTCTTCCCTCCGGGATACCGCGTGCGTGTTCAGTTTGTAGTGGATGAGATGCCCGCGGGAGGTTATCGCGCGTTCTACGTGGATGTAACCAAACCGGGACCACGAACAAAAACCATCAAAAGAGAGAATGATACCTTCGAAACCGACTACTTCAACGTACGTTTTGATATGCAGAGTGGTTCGATTGTAAGTCTGGTGGACAAACGGACCGGCAAAGAGTATGCGAACGGTAAACTCAACACCCTCAATGTCTATCAGGAAGACAAAAAAGGAGGAATGAAGGCGTGGTCGTTCGGTAAGATCATGGGTGCGGAAACAATGAAGGTTGACAGTGTGAAGGTGGTTGAAATGGGACCCGTTCGCGCATGCGTTGAGGCTCATAAATCGTACGGACGCTCACACGTAATCGAACGATGCTACATTTATCAATCCTACCCCAGAATTGACTACAACTTAGAGGTGCATTGGCTGGAGACCGGATCTACTACCAAAGATTCGCCGATGCTGAGAGCTCACTTCCCTCTTAACATGAAAGAGGTACGCTTCAGCAATCACGTTCCTTTCGCGGTAGTGGATCGTCCGACAACCGGACAGGAAGTGCCCGCTCAACGATGGGTGGACGTGACCGACGGAACAACCGGTATCGCGCTGTTGAACAAAACCAAATACGGACATCAATTCAAAGGTGATACCCTTTCGCTCACTCTCCTTCGCTCATCGTCGGAACCCGATTACTACCCCAACTTGGGACGTATGATCATCGATTACGCCCTTTATCCTCACTCGGGCGACTGGAGAAGCGGCCAAGTATGGCACGAGGGAGATTTGTTCAACAATCCGGTATATGCCAACGAACCTGCTTCGTTGTCGTTCGGCCCCTCAGCGGTAGCCCCAGAGAACGGATCGTTGTATGAATTATCGACCAAGGATGTTGTGTTGACCGGAATTAAGAAAGCCGAAGACGACAATCGAATCGTTATCCGTCTGGCTGAGATCGCGGGAGAAACAAAAGAGGTGACCCTTCGACTCCCTAAAGCTATTTTAGGAGCCCAACGATTGGATATTCTCGAACGTGCGCTTGAAGGAGCGAACAAACCCACTATCGAAGGCGACAAAATCCGCCTGACAGTAAAACCCTACGAAATCATCACACTGGGATGTGAGATGTAGAACACCCAAATAACCTTCTCACCGGATAGAGTCGTTTGACTCAATCAAGGCGAGAAGCATTTGAATAATCCAGTAGGAGGAAAATGAAAGTTTTCTTCCTACTTTTATTTTTTTTCGATTCATTTATAAAAAAAAATAATAAAAAGCCGTGAAGCTTGTTTTTTTTTTTTTTTTTTTTTTTTTTTGTTTCGATTTTGTTTTGTTTTTTTATATGGCATGCCAGACGACCCCAGGAGGCAGGGTAGGCTGTAGGCTGGAGAGTGGCGACAGGCATTTAGGCGGCGGCGGTGGTGGTGGTTGTAGTGGCATAATACCCGTGGGAAATATTGCAGCCTGTGTCCACGTCCCTCTCTGGCCGCCGCCGCCGCCGCCGCTACAAAACACACAGATTAGCGGCCGCCGTCTTGACTCCGCGGCGTCCCCCAAGAGTGACGCTTTGTCCTCTTCTGTTTGTCTTTTTTTTTTTCCTTCCTACTTTTATTGTTTTTCGATTCATGTATAAAAAAGAAAGAAGAAAAAGCCGTGAAGCTTCTGTATGTATTTTTTTTTTTTTTTT
>JBKEBB010000380.1:0-3272 GCA_047972845.1 Bacteroidales bacterium | reverse complement strand
TAGAATACCACTTGATCGTTTATGCTTGCAATCGGATTGAAAGTTGATATCCAACTATTTTTATCTGAAAGCGTAAAACTTTGACTCGTACCTTTCAATTTATCGTATATTCCTACAAATGTTTCCTGATTGGTCGAGTATGGAACGAACAGAGACAAAGAACTTTCCATGAAATTATAGTAATTCACAAAATTTTCCTTCATCAATTCACTCGGCAAATTATCTTTTCGAGCCGTTAGAAAATCCAGCGGAGGAATCACTCCTTGCGCGAATTCGAATGTATAGATCGGAGTAGAGGTGTGATTGTCTATTTCAACCACCTGATTAGAAAACGGAGGAACAAACCGCAGCCTATCCTCATAAACGGAGAATCGCCTCTTCGGGCCCATCACGTATCCCGTTTCAAACTCAAGAGGAACACAACTCCCTTTATACACCAAAGAGGTATCGTACGAATGTACATAGAAAGGTTGGGGCTTGCTGTCTATTACCTCAGACATAGGATCATACAAGTAGAACGATTCTTTGTGATAGAATAGTGATATTCCACTAATCGACCTTTTTTGAATGAACTCGAATGTGGATAGATTATAGGTCAGCATATTTCCTGTAGCCCCATCAATCAGATAGATTTTGTCGTTGTCGCTATCAATGGCAAAACTGATTGGCAGAACATACTCTTCAGGACCATTGCCAACGGAGGATATTTTTTTAATAAACTTCCCGCTCCTGTCAAAGTGGAATACCGATTTCGCATATCGAAAGTCTACAATATAAATATCATCCCCTACACATTGAACGTCGGCAATATCTCCAATCAAACACTCCTCATTGGTTTCAAGTCGGATCAATCGATCCACATTCATCTGATCAGATAATGATTTGCCCGATGCACGGGGAAAATGTATAGACTGTAACTTGGTTGTCTCTTTTTGTGCACAAGAGCACATCCCACCGATTAAAAAGAGGAAAAGTAGAAGATGTCTTTTCATAGCGTATATGTATTGTTTGCAAACAAATGACACGGCGATATAACCATTAATCCATCACAAAAAAAAAGCGATAGGCTGGCCTCATACGACCCAAATCACACCTGACCGAGATAATCTATTATCCTACTGCAAATAAAGTAAAATAATTTTGATTCACATCCATTTTAAGCATGACATTTTCTGTAACGCTACTCAAAAGCGTATTATTTTCTTTTGTGAGAAATAATCTCACAAAAGAAAACCGATAGACTGTTATATAATAGAGGTTTCTGTGCAAATCGGCCTCCCGATTCGTTGCTCACGAGACTCTGAAGAGAGGTAAAACTACGTCTTACTGCAAGGTCGCAAAAAAAGAAGCATACGTTTTTAGTAATACGTATGCTCCTTTTGATACAAACGTCCCGTCCTTTTTGAGAAAAGGTATGGTTCTTTTTTAAGAAATTGCGGAATCGTTTAATCGCGGAATTGTTTAATTTATGAATACAATGCGACTTTGGGCGCAAATATGCGCCCCTACACAATTAAACGATTCACCGATTAAACGATTCCACATTCTTTTCAACTCACACCTAACAATCTACTTCTTTCCAAAATCGCTATCAAAAGCAATCTTCGATACCGGATGATCGAGTGCTTTCACATAGGCATACGACTCTTTTGCTCCGTGCAAACGGTCCATGTTGTTGTCTTCCCACTCAACACTGAGCGGTCCGTTGTAACCGATGTAGTTGAGAGCACGCATAATGTCGCGGAAATTGACAGATCCGCGTCCCATACTGGCAAAGTTCCAGTAGCGACGGTAATCTCCAAATGGAATATGTCCACCGAACACTCCCGCTTGAGCAGGACGATCGCTCACCCACACATCTTTCATGTGAACTCGGAAGATGCGGTCGGCAAATTTGTAGATGAACTGCACGTAATCAACCCCCTGATAAGCGAAATGGCTGGGGTCGAAGTTGAAGCCGAAAGCCGGGTGATAGTTTAACGCTTCAAGGGTGCGTTCAGCTGATGCAATGTCAAAAGCTATTTCGGTGGGATGTACTTCCAAGGCGTAACGAACGCCCATCTTCTGATATTCGTCCAGAATGGGCAGCATCAACTCGGCAAACTCTTTGTAACCATTGTCGATCACCTCTTGCGAAACGGGAGGAAACGAGTAGAGATAGGCCCAGATGGGACTGCCTGTAAAGCCGATCACGGTGTCGCAACCCAGCATTTTGGCCGCCAATCCGGTTTTGATCACCTCCTGTGCCGCACGTTGTCGCACACCGTCGGGATCACCATCTCCCCACACGTAGTCGGCAAGGATACTTTGGTGTCTGAAGTCGATTTTGTCAGCGATACATTGTCCGGTAAGGTGTTGAGAAATGGTATAGAGACTCAGCCCATACTTAGCAAGAATGGCTTTCTTTTCGGCTACATATTCATCGCTCAACTTGGACAGATCGAAATGATCTCCGCATATACCCAGTTCGATACCGTCGTATCCGAACTCTTTCATTGTCTTACAGAATGTTTCAAATGGCATGTCGCCATATTGCATGGAATAGATTGTAACAGGTCGCATAGTTTTATTTTGAGGTTAAGAGTTAAATGAGATAGAGATACATGGTGCCTGTCCTACCTACGGACAGGCACATGGGAGTGAGGAGATCAATCAATCCACTTCACCCATTTTTGTTCTTCGTTGTAACCCGATTCTACCATGGTTTCGATGAACTGCATACCACGAAGACCATCTTCAACCGTTGGGAAATCGAGCATCTCAGGAGTAGGAGTCTCGCCATTCAACTTGGCTTGAAGTGTTTTGGCGAAGTTCCGGTAGATGTTGGCAAAAGCCTCCACATATCCTTCGGGGTGACCACCCGGTGTGCGGCTATTCCACTTGGCGACATCGCTCATATAGCCATTGCCCACGCGAACGATCTCAGTGGGACGTCCAGGCCATTTAGCCAACAGGGTATTGGGCTCTTGTTGATTCCATTCGAGGCCTCCGTGATCGCCATACACACGTATCTTAAGCGCGTTTTCTTCACCAACGGCCACTTGCGACGACATCAGCACCCCTTTGGCACCACCATCGTAACGGAGAAAAGCTACACCGTCATCGTCGATGGGACGACCGGGTACAAACGCGGTGAGTTCAGCACAAAGCTCGACCACCTTTTGTCCGGAAATGTATTCGGAAAGATGCCAAGCGTGCGTTCCTATATCACCCACACATCCGGCTTTGCCCGAACGTTTGGGATCGGTACGCCATCCGGCGTTGTTTCCGCC
>JBKEBB010000378.1:0-11573 GCA_047972845.1 Bacteroidales bacterium | reverse complement strand
TAAAAACGTATCGCGAGGGAAGAGGCCGAACATGCTTCTAAGTTATGTGAACTGATTGTTGAAGTATGTTGGGATACCAAAACCAATCTCAAAATGAGTATGGAGGCCGAAGCTGGAGCATGTGCCGATAAAAAACGCATTGCCACTCGTGCCAAAGAGTTGAACCTGGATGCTATCCACGACACAGTTCATGAAATGTGCAAAGACGAAGCTCGTCACGGACAAGCGTTCGAAGGACTCTACAAGCGTTTCTTCAGTAAGTAATTTGTCTTTGTAAATCAAAAGAGAGGCTGATTGACATCATCGTGTTAATCAGCCTCTCTTGTTTAATTTTCATACATCTGCTGGTAGCTCTCCTCTAACATATTCCTCCTTACCGGAACAAATTTCAACATCGTAATTCTATTCAAATATCAAGGTGGGGAGAACATAGTAATGGCCAGTTAAAAAGGTCAGCTCCTTTCACTTGAAAGGTATATACGTCGTTATGCAAAGGAGCATACGTTTGATGCAATAGGTATGCTCCTTTTCAATAGTATAAATTATTTGATGGGAATATAATCCATAACTATTAGTTATATTTTATTTGAGAAATGACTAATAGTCAAAACTACATATAAGTAACATTATTAATCCTCATACTACTAGAGAAGCTATACTTTAAAATATTCTTTTTCTGTGTAGTAGTATTATATAACATATAGCTCAATACAAGTTGAATGTCCTCCGCACTCTGTCTATAGTAAGATATTTTGCCCCTGTACCTTTGTAAAGAGAAAGAAATACTGTTTCTTGACGTATAATCGCATCAAACATCTTGTTAACTATATTTTGAGACTTTGTCATAATTGCTATAACGCAATCAGATAAAATAACACTCTCTCCTTTGGGGAGTTTGCACACTTTTGAGATATCAGGGTTACCAACACGATGAATCAAAATTGCGGGACCTATAATTTCTGAACTTGCTTTATCAACCCTCAGATTATCATATACAATTGTGTTATTCCGAAGATTTGTAGAATGAATAAAATATCTTCCATAATCATTTTTAAATTTTATTGCTTCATGCACACAAAGGTTCCCACGAAAAATCTTAACATCAATTCCCTTTGCATCATATATTATAGGCATTTTATAAATTGGAATTGCGGAAGGAACCTCGATTACTTCATTTATAAATTCTTTTTTACGACATATTTTAATTAATACAATATTTGGAGCACAATTTTTGAATGGTTGTCTTTCTATTTCTTTAAGTATTTCTATATTGTAATTATTTCTAATGGAGCAGATTAGTTTTTTGTCTTTTTCTGAGAATATGATGCTTGATGGCATTATTGCGTATAGGCATCCACTTAATTTGAGGTACTGCAATGATTTCACAAGGAACATCATTGCTGTGCTAACGTGAAATATACTGCCACAATATTCAACCTTATTAATTTTGCTACCTCTACACGTAAATGGGGGATTTGATAAAATTAAATCAAAATAGCCCTCTTTTAAAATGGATGTATTACTTCTACTTTGACTATCAGTAAAGTCACAAATCTCTATATTCCAATGTTTATGTGTATTCTTAATTTCATAAACAATTGATTTATCTATGTCAGTACCAAAACACTTTATATCTCCGAATTTCTCTTCGGCAGCTTTTAGTAGTTCACCCTTACCAACACAAAAGTCCACGACATTCTCAATATTAAGAATATCAACATGTTCTAATAAACACTTAGCTAATTTAGGAGGGGTGTAAAATGTGTCTATTTTTTCAATCTTCATTCAACAATTCACTTACTCTGCTTTCAACTATCAATCCTACGCCTTCGGTCCTTTTTGATTCTCTCTTTGGATTGTCAAATACTATTTCAATATCCTTGGGATGTTTAATTGCAAAAAGAATTGCACCTATTGCATGAGGTTTAGTTCCTATTGGAGCTATCTTTATTTTTGTAACTGGAGGTTCTTTTTTTATCTTCTTCAGAAGATAATATACATCAACAATGGAGTTTGCCGCTGCATATTTAACATATTGCCAAGATTCAGTAGTGGATAAAGGCTGCCGATTTCCCCAATATGCGACAAAAGGATACTCAGGTCTATACCCAGGCACTCCAATGATAGGAATAATCTTATCGGTAGGGGGTTGTATTGTTTCATACATTTGGGTAAATCTCCCACCTTCAAATCCCAATAATGCAATAAATTTCATATCAATATCATCAGGAATAATATTGGCAAAACCAGGCAAAGGCTCTACTCCATCTATGCGCTCAGATAAATCGTTAAAAACACCTTCAGCTTTAAACTTTTCAATTTTGTAATGTTCGGGCTCAGTATATACAACTCTAACCTTTATGTCTCCCAATTGTAATGCATTCTTAAGTAGTGCTGCAGAAACTCTATTATTAAGTCCTGAAACATCTATATAGATGGTCATGGCTGGGTATTTCTCAAATAAGTCTTTAATACTACTACTACTTCTAAGGTAATGTCTAGTTCCTGTTTTTTTATCTACTACAACATCTTTCTCTGAATACTCTAATTCAATAAAAGTAATAGTTGAGAATGATGTGTTAGATTTCATCTTATTAATCAAGAGACTCCTATCTTCTGCGGAATACCCGTAGATATATAAACTTTCGTCTGCAGGATGAAAATCGGAGATAGTTTTATATGAGGTAGAATATAAATAATCTTTGTTAATCATTGTAGTAGTCTTCAAATAAACTTAGTTGATCTGGCGATGAATTATAATCCTGTTCTGATATATTATATTCAAATAAGATAGATTTGATTATATCTTTTTTATTATGAGCAATATCCATCAATTGTTGTTCAGTAATATCCAACTTTCTCTTTTTTCGATGGCTGTACACAAAATACGCAGCATAAATAGGATGCAGCATATACATACTTTCTTTTGTATTTGCTACATCATTTAGTTTATTTCCGGGTATTCTAATTAATGCCAGATTCATTACTGCATCTGTAATAATTGGAAGTCGTTCTGAATTATGTACTCCCTTTATGCAAAATTGATTAACCTCTGGTCTGATTTTTCCACTGTATCGAGCTAGAACATTGAAAATCTTTCCAAATCCTAGTAGTAGTCTTGTCAGTTGTGCTCCATTATTACTTAATCCTTCAAGTTCCATAAGATTTTTTAAACCACAATCTTGAGCAGCAAGCGTTTGATTAGATGGAGAAATAGGGACTAGTAAGTCATTGCCATCTTTTATATGTTTCTCATAGGCTCGGTACACTAACTCCATAAGATATCTGATATTTCCATGTGAAAGTAGTACAAAGATATTCCAACCAGCATAATATTTTTGTATTCCAACCATACCTCTTCCTTTACGAATTTTAAACAACATACTGTATTTATAATTGTTATAATCGGAATCGGACTTTGAAGGATTGTCAAGATACTTTTTTATCATATCTAAAAGACTAATTTTATGAGATATAGACCAATGAGCTAAATAAAATTTATACAATGGAGTTAGGTGCTTTATCTTGTTTGAGACATCAATTGGGAGCGATTTATATTGCTTCATTATCTCTGAATCATTTACCTTCAAGAGCAAGGCTTCGTTTTCCATTGAGATACTTTGCAATGACTTTTCAATGGTAAATTCAGTTTTTTTGTTGTCATCTATTAATTCCTGAATTCGTTTTTGACATACCTTTTTAGCAAAACTTTCAAAATGAGACTCCTCAACGAGTTTCTCTGAAATATCAAACAATACGTAATCAGCAGGATCATAAAGTGACTCTTCAGGGTTTAATGTTTGTTTAATTCTCCAACCAAGTTCTCTTACTCCTATCTTAAAAGTATAGTCTTCTGTATTATGTTTTATGAGAGTATTTATGACTTTTTGTTGATAATCTTCTAAATTCTCATACTCATCAATTAATATGTAAAACATCTTTCCTGAAAACTGCTTAAGCCCAATGATCTTCTCTGTAAGAATTTTTATTGGATCTCCACCCATTGATAAAGGAGGTATGTTTCCATCAACGATATTATTGATTTGAGATTGAAATTCATACATTTTCTCCTCCAAAGCCTTGAGCAAATTATGGAAAGATGTACAATCTTTTGTGAGATGCAATGATTGAGATATTAAATGACAGGAAAGTTGAGATAGATCTTCATCATTGGTAGAATGCTTTTTGTGCCAATCAGTAAATAAAAGAATCTCTCTGCATATTATCAAACTAAAGTAATGCCCAAAGATTTTTTGCCATAAATCTTCACTTAGTCCACCATCTTTAAATGCTCTAACATGGTTCGTATTAACTCTATGATAAATTCCGATAAAGTTTAATTTATCGAATTCTACAATAAGATTGTTATGAAGTGCATATTGTCCTTGATACGACAATCCTTTTAGAACTGTTGTTTTGCCAGTACCTCTACCACCTTGAAGTACACACGGTCTATTGTCTTTCAGTTCTATAAAGTATGAGGGCTCAGTAAAGTAGTCGTATACTCTACCTTTTAACCATTCAGCACGATAACTACCAAATAACTCGTTTAGTTTTATTAATAATTCAGCATGCTTCATCTTACGTACGATTTTTTTATTAAAGGCATCCAATTATTACCCTCCCAATAAAAGAAAGCCGGTATTGCATCAGGAGCTCCATGTTCAAAAGCTATTGCTAATCCTTGCCCCCCAAATCCTTTAACGCTTACTTCAGAATTATTATCTTTAATACCGAGCTCAGTACTTTTTCTCACAATCATCTCAATACCTTGTTTAAATGATGTTTCATCATTGTGCCAACAAATACACTTTTTACTAAAAAGACAATAATCTTCTCCGATCACATGTGCTGGAGATAAAAAAAGTTCGGGACAACTATTTCCAATACGATTCCGTCCAGTCTCATTTATTATCAAGGGTGCGTATACAAATTTATGACCATATTTTTGAGAAATACTTTGAAGGGTATTTAAATTGCTGCCTCCAATTTGAGTACACCACGCACTATCGCATTGCGCTCCAGATCCAACAATGTCATCGACCAAAATTACAGGAATAGAATCGGATGAATTATCTTCAAGATGCTTAAATAAATCCTTAAATTCAATTAGTTGAGATTGAGGGATATTAGCAATTTCTCTGATTTTTCGTAAGAATGTATGACCGCTATCTGAAGGATTAGGTATTTCTCCAGGAATAAAGCTATAAATACACCTTTGTTTAAAATCATTGTGAGTCCAATCAGAATAGTGTTTTTGGAAAATTCTACCAGCACAACCGACGGATGTTGATAACATTTTATCAACTATATCTCTAGGGTAATATGTGAAGAAATCTAATATCTGCTCAGCGATTTTTCTATCACTGTCCAATGTAAAATTACCTAACCACCCTTCATAATTAAGATGAGTAGGTATTGGCCATACATGAAACTTTCGAAAGTAGTTACCCCTATCGTAGTTTTTAGCTTTACAATGATTCTCCATGATTCATTAAATTAGATATATGTTTTACGGTATTTAACACCTCGTCAAAAGAAATCTCTATTTCTTTAATCATATTTCCTAGAAGTTCCTCGAAGTCTTTTTTCCATAAAGGCAACAGGTCATCAGGAGGTATGGGATTTAAATTAGGTGGAAGATGAGAGTTGTAATCAACGCCGCCAAGTTTGGTAAATCTTTCACGATGCGAAACGATTGAGGCATATAATTCTTTGTTTGATATTGCCTTTTCAAAGAACTGGGTCTTAGATATCATGTAAATATCGTATAGATGTCTACTTTTGTATTGAATTGCCATTTTCTCGCGTGGGCGTTGATGTTCTTCGTGAAGTAAAAAAAGTTTCTCCAAGAAGGTCCTTTCAGGGTTGACGCAACGAATTTCAATGTCACTATCAGCAAACGGCATATTGGGGTATGACTCCCCAATCATAGAACGAAAGTGGCAAACAGTTGATGGCTCCATAAGTGAGCGACTACCTATTTCCAACAGGACTCTGGGTTGAACATATTCTGAGTACCCAACCACTGTAGGAAATCGAACCTCAATTTTTACCGGATCATCATCAGGATCTTTAGCATCCACAATATTAATCTTAATATCGTCGAAACCTCCCCGAATAAACATCTCACGAAGATTATTTATAAAATCGGTTGTCAGGTATTTATTTGAGGCGTCTTTTAATTTCCCAACCTGTGTGCGTGATATATCTCCGTAAAAACCAAAGAATTCGCGGTTAATAGCAAGATCTATATCTTCCGAGAATCTGTCGATCAAGCCCCAACCCTTGCTGAGCGATGTGCCACCTTTGAAGACAAGCTGGTGCACGATATCCATTTGTGAGATAAGCCTAAGTGTTTGTACTACCCACCAATCTTTTTCAATCGCAAATGAGGGTAAGCCCACACTCTGTGACACTGCTTCTAATACCTCTTTCTTTTGTTTATCTTGTAATTTATACCAGTTCATTCTGTTTTTCGCATTATTTTTCTAATCCATTCGGGAGCAAGTTTAATGTCATTTGAAAGATATTCAGGTTTCTCTTTTTTAAGATGATCAATAATTTTAGTTTCGATCTCCTCTGTGATATTATCCTTACCGATAGTTTTTAATGCCTGAATTACAAGAGAACTGATATCACCTCTTGCACTAAGATTCTTTGGTGTGGTTTTTTTGAATATCAAAACTCTATTCCCAATTGTAATCTTTCGAGGGGCACCGTCAGTCAGATATACTGCCTTGAGAGGTATTTGTGTTGTTAAACCGAGCATATTCATCGCATACTGCCCTGTCGGAATAATACGTGCCATATCTCTGCGTGCAATATCTTTCGCAATATCCTCTATTGTTGGTAAGATATATGTGCCAAATAATTTACTCTTTTTAGGCAAGGTATAAATGCCTCGTCCGATCCGAACAAGCTGCTCGCTATTCACCAATCGCTCCAGAGCCTTCGCACACGCCTTGTAATTGCCGTATTCAACAAAGTCTTCAGCAAAGAATGATGTCCCTCTCTTCGCTTTTTTTATCTGATTAATTATTTGTTTCTCAAGAGCTGTATTCATGGAATAGTTTGTTTTCTTTGTCGCAAATATAGTATATTTTTGCGACAATAAATCATTGAAGAATTGATGTTGATGAAAGATTACTTTGAAGTTATATGTTTGTAGCAGGAGCTTTGTTATATCTGACCGATTTAGTAAAAAAACAAGGCTATGCCACTTCTTTATATTGAATAAATGAGATGAATAACGATTGATAATATGGATATGAATAGTTGTTGAGAAATTATACGTAGGGCATACAGGTTGGTAATTTGGTCCATTTACCGGGTTGTATATTCATCGAAGAATGGTTTACCCATTTTGTCGAGTATTCGCATGTAGGCTTCGGAAGCTGATCCGTTGCCCCAGTCGTATATGGTGAACTCGCCAATCCCGATGCCTCCATCGCCCGTTTTTCCTCCATGTCCGTAGTTTTCCATCATAAAACCGTAGTCTTTTTCGTTGAAGAAAGGCCAAGCGGCTTCCCACTGCTTCTTCGCCTTTGTATTGAGGGGACAATACATCATGGCGAACGAGGCGTTCAGGGCTGCTACAAAAATAGGGTTTTATCTCCAATGCACACCTTAATATCTTCCTCAATTTGTGGGTAACCGTTGTATTGTGAGGAGTTTTCGATTACTTTTACAAACGATAATCAGCAACTCCTTTTTTATACTGTAATAATTCCTTTTCCGTTGAATCATTCCTGCCGATACTATTCGCTTCTTCTGTCTCTTTTTCTCCTGATTGCGGGTGGATGCACAACGCCTCGGCGCAATACGGCGGGGACACGTTGGCTCTCAGGAGTGAACACCCTCTACAATATCTACTTCAATGGCTACGAATCGTACAAAGAGGCGTTGGAAGCGATGGAAAAGGAGTCGGACGCCAATTATATTGATCTTCTGCCCCTTCATCCGGCCACCTCATTGGCTCAATCGGGACGTATGAACAACTCGTTTGATCGTACCATTGAGAAATGCACCAAAGCCATTCAATTGCGTTCGCTGAAGATCAAACCCTTGCGGGACAGATCACGAATGAGAGATCCGGAATATCGGTCGTTTGTCAACCAAGAGGAGTTTAATCCCTTTATTCACCACGCGTGGTTGTTGATGGGCAAGGCGCAGTATTACAAAGGGGATTGTATGAATTCGTTGGCAACATTCCTTTATATTACCCGCCACTTCAGATGGATGCCCGAGGTGGTAGCTGAGGCACAGATCGGGATGATGCAGAATTATGTGGCATTGGGATGGTATTATGAAGCGGAGGATGTGGCCAATAAGATTCGAGTCGGACCAGCGTTACCTAAGAATCTGGTTGCTCCCCTTGCCTTCGCGCAGGCGCAACTTCAGATAGCTCAGAACAGATACAAGGAGGCGATTGTGTCTCTACAAATCGCTTCGGAAGGGAAAATGTCTAAAGCGCAACGCGCCCGAATGAATTATGTGTTGGGGCAGCTGTATGCCCGAGAGGGAGATTCTGGAAATGCCTACGCCTCTTTTGGAAGGGTGATAAAGAGTAATCCTCCGTATGAAATGGAGCTGAATGCCCGAATCAGGCAGACAGAGGTATATTCGTCGGGCAATCAAACGGCCGCATTTACACGGTTGAGACGTATGCAGCGAGATCCTAAAAATAGGAACTATACCGATCAACTCTATTATGCCATGGGGAAAATCAAACTTGCCCAGAAAGATACGGTGGAGGCAATCCGTTTATACCGTACAGCGATTGATTCCTCGAAAACAGGAGGGATAAATAAGGTGATGGCCGAAGTGGCTTTGGGAGATCTATATTATGATCGACAACAGTATGTGGAGGCTCAGCCGTGTTATTCGGAAGCGGCAAATATGCTAAGCTCCACACATCAAGACTATGAACGGGTTGCCAGTAGAGCCGATATCCTCGATGAATTGGTGGTTTTTATAGAAAATGTGCGGGTGCAGGATAGTTTGCAGCGACTGGTGAGAATGCCGGAAGCCGAACGAATGAGCGTGATTGCCCAAACCATCGAGGAGTTGAAGAGACAGGAACAGGAGGCAGAGAGGCGGGTTCAAAGGGATAAACTCGTGGCTCAGCAGGAAAATGCACTTTTGGAAGCGAGAGGTGCGACGGGTACTTCACTTACATCTCAACCAACTGGAGCGACCGCAGGAGATCGTTCGTGGTATTTCTACAACGAGGCACTTAAATCGAGTGGACGGATCGAGTTTCAGCGAAGATGGGGAAGTCGTAAGCTGGAAGACGATTGGAGGCGGAGAAACAAACAGGTGCTTTTTGCCGAAGAGACGCATGCGGATCATACTAATGAAGTCGGAAAAGAGAGTGTGTTTGCCGATTTGAAAGGGATGAAGGCTGTTTCTTCTACCCCCAAAGAGGTGGAACGTTCGACTGATTTGCTCGATCCGTTGTATTACCTGCAACAACTGCCTTTCTCGGAGGAGGAGATGGAGATTTCGAATGCGATTATAGAAGAGGGGCTGTATGATATGGCACGGATATATGCCGAGAGGTTGATGAATGATCCGTTGGCGATGGAGTGTTATACCAGTCTGATCAGTCGATTCCCTCACACGAAATTGCTTTCAGATATATTGTATCAACAGTTTATTCTTGCCTCCAAGATGGAAGACAATGAGCAGATGTCTCGAAAAAGAGCCGAGATGATCGAGAAGTTTCCCCAATCGAAATATACAGTAGCGATTGCCGATTCGAACCATTTTAGGAATATGTCCCGTTCGAATGAGTTGGCGGATTCGCTCTATCAGCGCAGTTATCAGTTGTATCTGGAGGGAGAAATGGAACAGGTGCAGAAAAACTTTGAATTGTTTAGTGACCTTTATCCTTCCTCTAAAATAATGCCTACCTTTATTTTCCTCCACGCGTTGAGTCATGTTCCATCCGGCAATACCGATCAGTTCCGAGAGTCGTTGACTCGCCTCGTGCGAGAGTATCCATCGAGTGAGGTGGCTCCACTCTCTGCGGATATGTTGAAGCAGTTGGAACAAGGCATGAGATTGTCGGGGGGAGGAACGATGGGGTATGGTATGACGTGGAAGATGGAGACGTTGGGAGTTTCGGAATCCCATCCTGTTTCGGTAGTGGAGAAGCCACTATTTGTACACACGCCCGATTCGGCACACCTGATCGCGTTTGTCTTTCCCACCGATTCGGTAAATAGAAATAAATTGCTCTACGATGTAGCCGCCTATAATTTTAATACCTTTGCTTTGATCGAGCTTGATGTGGAGGTAGCCACTTTCGGGAGTACATCGATGGTGTTGGTGAAGGGATTTGAGAATTATGGAGAGGTGGTTGAATACCGACGTTTGATAGCCCTTCCTCAGGCATTGGGATCGAAGATTCCGGCGATTGTTCAACCCATCTTGATATCGATACGTAATTATGAAATTCTTACTCGTGGAGGATCGCTGGCTCGCTATTTGGATTTTTATGAAACAGAGGTGTTGCGTCCGATAGCCGATACAGAAGAGAATGGTGATGAGGAGGAGTAGTGGGAGAGGTGTATTAGAATTGAGATTAAACTAACAGATTGAATCGTAGATATGACTAAACCCGTTTTATTGTGGGTAGATGATGAGATAGACCTGCTTCGACCTCATATTCTCTTTCTGGAACAGAAGGGGTATGAGGTGGCTACGGCAACCAATGGGCAGGATGCGTTGCGGATGTGTAGGAGCCATGTGTACGATTTGATCTTGCTCGACGAAAATATGCCCGGACTTACGGGATTGGAGGTGCTCCCTTCCTTGAAAGAGATACATCCGGATACTCCCGTTGTGATGGTGACCAAAAGCGAGGAGGAGGATTTGATGGAAGAGGCGATAGGAAGTAAGATTGCCGATTATCTGATTAAGCCGGTGAACCCGAATCAAATCTTGTTGTCGCTGAAAAAGAATATCCACCGGAAGGAGATCGTCAATGACAAAACGACACTCAGCTACCAGCAGGCGTATCGGAAGTTGTCCATGCAAATGGACGATTGTCGAAACATACGTGATTGGTATGAACTATACAAGCAACTGGTTTATTGGAAACTTGAATTGAGGGAGTTGGAGGGACCAATGGCATCCATGCTCAAGCAGCAGGGAAAAGAGGCCAACGCGGCGTTTGCTCGGTTTGTAAAGAAGAACTATTCGGAATGGGTAGGAGAGGGTGAGATAAAGGACCGACCGTTGATGAGTCCGAATCTGTTTAAAGAGAAGTTGATTCTGATGCTAGACAAAGGAGAGAACCTCTTTTTTGTGTTGGTGGACAACCTCCGTTTTGATCAATGGAAGATAATCAGTAAAATGTTTGGTGAATATTTCACCATCGAGGAGGAGTTGTACACCAGTATTCTTCCTACTTCGACGCAATATGCCAGAAACGCTTTATTCTCGGGATTGATGCCCGATCGGATTGAGAAGACCTATCCTGAATTGTGGGTGGATGAGGGTAAAGAGGAGGGGAAGAACCTGAATGAGGAACCGATGATCGCGGGTTGTCTGAGTCGCTACAG
>JBKEBB010000368.1:0-2797 GCA_047972845.1 Bacteroidales bacterium | reverse complement strand
TGAGTTGTCTGTATTGGAGATTGACTTGTTTTAAATCGGTTGGGGATAGTTTCCGTCCACTGGTAACGAGTGAGAATTTGCGAACTCCGGCCTGTTGATTGCTGATGGCCTGTGATTGGACGGTTTCGTACGAAACGAGAGGGTAGATGTCGGTGTTTGTTTTGTAGTGCTTCGACTGAGAGCACCATTTGCAGTCTTCGCTGCAACGTCCCGAACGGGCGTTAATTATTGAGCAGAGATCAAATTGATCGGCAAAATAATGTTGGCGGATTGTATCTGCCGCACTGTAGAGAGCCTCCTTTTCGCGGTGCAGGCTGAGTTCGATCGCCTCCTCATAGGTAAGCGATTTCCCTTCCAATACCCGGGAAGCCAGATTGGAAATAGTGTTCATAGAATTAAAATTGGATTTATTCTTTTTTAGTAAAAGTGAATTCAGATCGATCGATAATTTACCGATGGTCACCTCGCGTCCAATCGTCTTGAACGACGCGTAACTCTTCCTGCTCCATCTGCGGAAACGGAGGGTTACGTCATTGGTTTTACGAGGAATAATCATTGTTTTCGGTAATATGGATTGTGATAATCTGTGCAAATATACTCTTTATTCAGAGAACCTCCGAATGGGGAATTTCCTGTTCGTTAATATATAAAAACAGGGAGCTGTTTCACAACAACTCCCTGACTAACTTACAATCGAAACAATATTATGAAAAAGTTTTTTGTTTTACTTGTTGGTTGCTTCGCCCAAATCAACCGCGTAATAGGCGGTTCGACCGTTGGGGTAGATTCCTGTGATAAACATCACTCGCTCTTCGTAAGCGCCGTTGTTGATGTCGCCCATTACTTTGATCACATCTTCGGGGGTGGAGATTCGCTGATCGTTGATCTTTAGAATGATGTATCCACGACGAATGCCCGCTTCCTGGAATTTGCCGTTTTGAAGTCCGGTTACCTCTACCCCGTAGCTGATGCCAAGTCGTTGTCTCGCTTCATTGGGAAGTTCGCGCATGGCAGCTCCTAATTCGGTAGTGCCCGACTCCTTAACTATTTCGGTAGTTCCCTGCGCGTTTTTAAGCACTACGGAGAAATCTTTGTATTCACCGTCGCGCAACGCTTTCACCTTGATCTTGTCTCCAGGACGGTATCGGCTTACCTGTTCTTGCAATTCGGCGGTTCCTTTTACCTTCACATCATTGATCTGAACAATCACGTCACCCTCTTTAATCCCGGCAGCCATGGCGGCACTTCTGTCGTTTACTCCGGCCACATATATTCCTTCGGTTATTTTGATGTTTTTCTCTTTGGCAAGTTCTGAGTCCATCTCGCGGATGTTTACACCCAATAGGGCTCGTTGAACCGCTCCATACTGTTTCAAGTCGGTTACCACTTTGCTTACAATACTAACTGGCACGGCAAAAGCATATCCGGCATAGCTGCCCGTACGTGAAGCGATCGCTGTATTAATACCTACCAGTTCGCCACGTGTGTTTACCAACGCGCCCCCACTGTTTCCGGGGTTGATGGCGGCATCGGTTTGGATGAACGATTCGATACCCATACGGTTGTTGGCATTGGCGATGATCCCAATACTGCGAGCCTTCTGACTAACGATACCAGCCGTTACGGTGGAAGATAAGTTGAAGGGGTTTCCTACTGCCAATACCCATTCGCCAACTTTTAGTTTATCGCTATCGCCAAAAGGGATGGTTGGAAGATCTTTGGCTTCGATTTTTATTAATGCAATATCTGTAGTGGGGTCAGAGCCGACTACTTTTGCTTTGTATGAGCGATTGTTGTTGAGGGTCACATCAATCTCATCGGCTCCACTGATCACGTGATTATTGGTGACAATATATCCATCTGAGGAGATGATTACTCCCGAACCAAATCCTTCCTGCCTTTGGGGCTGCTGAGGGCCATATCCTCTTTCGCCAAAGAAAAAGTCGAAAAAAGGATCGCTCGAACGTCCTCTTGATTGTGCTTGGCGTGTGGCGGATGATTTAATGTGTACCACTCCATGAACAGTTTGTTCGGCGGCTACGGTGAAGTCGGTCTCAATAGCGGCTGATGCAGCGGTATTGGTAAATCGAACGGGTTGGGCAAAGCCCTCTTCGGTAGCTGTGCGTCCGCTTGTATTGTTTAGAAATCCGTTATTACCGGTCAAATAAGCATAAGTAGCCACTGATAACGTTGAGCTGATGGCTGCAATTAAAGCCATTCCTGCAAAAAGTTTCTTTGTTGTATTCATAATTTATTGATTTGAATAGTTAATTTCAATAGCACGTTTAACATTTCAGACGTTAAATGTACATCAAAGTTTATGCCAAAAACAAACGTCAAATCGTTTTTTAGATTCTTTATATCATGTACCCTCTTACTTAACGCTGTTTAATTATTGAGTCATAGATCATTGTCTGATCATGGTGTGGATGGCAGACAAGGTGTGACAAAATGTATCCGTGCAATTGACACTGTTGTTTACCTTTTTGATAATGAATTGTTTTTAGGTGAATTGAATGGATTCTTGTCACATTACTTTTACAACAAGATCAACCTCGTATCGGTTCATTATATATCGTGTGATTGTGTTATTTCTGAGTTTGATTTATATGTCAAAAATATTGACTAACAGACTCAACTGTGATTTGATTGTCATACATGGACCAATCAAGTTCTTCCTACGTATGACTTGACTTGTTTTGAAAACGAAGGCTCCTTATGATTCAAGGGACAAGACCTATTTGCTTAAACGAATAAACGTATTGGCAGAAAGGTATGCTCCTTTTTGGTCCGCGAT
>JBKEBB010000226.1:0-6248 GCA_047972845.1 Bacteroidales bacterium | reverse complement strand
CCTTATGCTGTTTCAGCTATAAAGATAATGAAAATCAGTGATATATGCAATTTTTTGTGGACTATTTTACAACTTTTTTTGGCCAATTCTTTTTAGGAAGTATTGCGGATAATCATATTTTGTTTTATCATCTGCCGAGATTGTCCTATTTTTACGGCATGAAACAGTGGTTTATTATTTTGATAGCTCTCTTTGCCACATGGAGTGCAGAGGGAGGAGAAATGCGATACCAATATCGCCTTTATCTGAAAGACAAGATCGGTACCTCTTATTCCATAGATCGTCCCGAGAAGTTTCTTTCAAAACGCGCCATCGAGCGAAGGGATAAGGAGGGGATAGCTATCGATTCGACCGATCTCCCCATTTCTTCAATTTACCTGAAACGTATTAAAAAGGAGGGTAAACCCATTGTCACCTATTCGAAATGGATGAATACCGTTGTGGTGGAGATTTCGGATACCACGATGATCGATTCATTTTTGCAACTTCCTTTTGTGAGCTCCGCTCAGCGAGTGTGGATGGAGGAGGTGAGAGATGAACCATTGCTTTTCAGTGAGGGATATGAACGAATTGTGACGATTCCCAAGGAGGATATTCCCGAAGGAGACGAATATGGTCGTGGTCGAGAACAGATCGCCCTCCATCACGGAGATAAGCTCCACGAGATGGGATTTCGTGGAGAAGGAGTGTGGATTGCGGTAATTGATGCCGGTTTTCAGTTCGCGGACAATATTCCTGCGATCAATTCCTCTCATTTTATAGGACAGCTTGATCTGGAGAACAGGAAAGCCTCCGTTTATCAAGGTCATTACCATGGTACACGGGTGTTGTCGGCCATGGCGGCCAATGAGCCGGGCAAAATGGTTGGAACCGCTCCCAATGCCCAATTTCTTCTGCTTCGATCAGAGGTGAGCGAAAGTGAATTCGCCGTTGAGGAGGATTACTTTGCCGCAGCGCTGGAGTATGCGGACAGTGTAGGTGTAGATGTTGTAACCAGCTCGTTGGGCTACTCAACCTTCGATAACGGGATCACAAGTTATCAATATGCCGATCTGAACGGAGAGAGTGCCTTTATTACACGGGCCGCTTCCATGGGAGCTAAGAAGGGTATGTTTATGGTAACAAGTGCCGGAAATGAAGCTGCCGGAGATTGGCGTTTTATCACCTTTCCATCGGATAGTAGGTATGTGCTTACGGTTGGAGCCATCGATCGGGAGGGGAATAGAAGTTCGTTTAGTTCGGTGGGACCAACGGCAGACAGTCGATTGAAACCCGATGTGGTAGGAATAGGTTCGGAAACGGTTTTGCTTGACTCAAATGGGAGCATCGTCACCTCCAATGGAACTTCCTATTCGACCCCAATCATCGCGGGATTGGTAGCTTGTTTGAAACAGGCTCTTCCTCATATTACAAACGATCGGTTGATGCGTCTTATCAAAGAGAGTGGAGATAGCCCATCGCCAAACAATGAAACGGGACGGGGTATTCCTAATTTCTATAAGGCATATATGAAAGGAGTGTTGGAGTCGAATCGAGATAAAAGTTCCGCTCATAATTGATCTCTCAATAATACAAAACAATGGAAGAGTCGTTTACTCTGTTTGAACTCAATTCGATGATAAGACAGTCCTTACGGGCTACCTTTCCGTCCACCTATTGGGTTCGTGCCGAGATTAGCGAGTTGAAGGTGAATCAATCAGGCCATTGTTACCTCGAGTTTGTAGAAAAAGAGGCTCGAAGCAATTCCGTAGTGGCTCGGATGAGAGGAATGATCTGGGCAAATCTGTATAGGGCACTGAAGAGTAACTTTGAGCAGGAGACAGGTCAGCCTTTTGCTCCCGGAGTAAAGGTATTGGTGGCTGCCCAAGTGGAATTCCACGAACAGTATGGGTTGTCACTGCAAGTGCGAGACATCGATTCTTCCTTTACGTTAGGAGAAATGGCGTTGCATCGAAAGCAGGTTTTGATGCGCCTTGAAGAAGATGGAATTCTGACATTGAATAAAGAATTGGAGATGGTGGACGTGCCTCAGCGCATTGCCGTAATATCATCCCCGATGGCTGCCGGATACGAGGATTTTATGAATCAGCTGAGTGCCGCGGAAGGAGGTATTTGCTTTTACACTCGGCTCTTTCCGGCAGTGATGCAGGGAGAGAAGACCGAAGAATCCATCATCGCCGCGCTGGATCGGATTTACTCCCATTGTGATAAATTCGATGTGGTGGTTATCATTCGTGGAGGAGGAGCGGTGGTTGATTTGGCATCCTTCGATAGCTACGAATTGGCGGCTCACTGCGCTCAATTCCCGCTCCCGATCATTACCGGGATTGGACACGAAAAAGATGATAGCGTGGTGGATATCGTTGCTCATACACGGGTAAAAACACCTACCGCGGCTGCAGAGTTTCTTATTGCGAGATGCGAAGCGGTTGCCGAACGAGTTGAACGATCAGCCGACGTGATTGTTCAATCGATAGAGAGGATAATGACCCTTCAACGGCAGTTGATTGATCGGATAAGCGAGTCGGTATTTCGAAATGCGCAAAACCAAATTGAGGCGCATACGAAAGAGATATCATTCTTACGAGAACGAATCTTTTCGAGGATGGACAGTCTTTTGAATGGAGAAAGGCAACGATTGGAGCAGCGAAGCGAGTTGATTCGGACGCAAAGTGGAAACATGATCGCGGGACAATCGGATAAATTGGAGTTTCTGTGGGAGAAGATTATTGGATTGTCCAATCATATCGTTAAGGAACAACGGATCCATTTGGATCATCGAGAACAGATGATAGAGGCAATCTCACCGATGAACGTGTTGAAACGGGGATATACCCTTACCTACAAAGGGAAAGAGAGGATTCTCTCCTCTTCCGAGATATCGCCAGGCGATAAGCTCTCAATCCTATTTGCCGATGGACGGGTGGAGGGTGTCGCGGAATTGATTGAAACAGACGATCCGTCAAGTTAACCTCCATTCTTAGGAGGATTTACTATTAAAGAAATAACCACTATCTTTGCTCTACAAAATATTAGCAATCTATTAGTATGTTTGATAAGCTGATACAACTCAAGGTGGATGGCATCGCCTCAAGTCAGCGTGAGGAGATGTTCGTGATGGTGATGTCGGAGGTGCAGGGACCTCGATGTATGCCAATAGCAATAGGATTGCTTGAGGCCAATACCGTGTTGGCTTTTCGTGAAAAGATCAATTGGCCTCGTCCGTTGCCGCACCATCTCATTGCAGGGGTGGCAGGCGCATTTGAAATAGAGATAAAGAGAGTAGTGATCGATTATTACGACAAAGGGGTATATACCGCCAAGATAGAATTCGTGCGTGACGGGATTATAGCTCTTGTAGATTCGCGAACCTCAGACGCGGTTGCCTTGGCCCTACTGTCCAATTGCCCTATTTATGCCACAGTGGAGGTGTTTGAGAAGGTTGCCCTACCTTCGAAGCCAGGACGCTATGTCTCCTTACGGAAAGAGGCTGAACCACTTTCCGAGGCTACAGACGAAGCATTGCATTTCGCGTTGCGAAGTGCCATTGAGAGGGAAGACTATGAGCAAGCGGCCGATATAAAAAAGGAGATAAACAGACGAAATACAAATAATAACTAATGATAGAAGGTTGGAGTTTGATCTCTCTGCTGAGGGGAGGAATAGGGATGGTTGTACTGATCGCCTTGTCGTGGCTGATGAGTGTGGATCGGCGGGCTATCGATTGGCGAGTAGTTGGGAAGGCATTTGCCATTCAATTAGTGTTGGCTCTCGGGGTATTGTATGTCCCCTTCGTCGCCACAATCTTCGAAGTGATCGGTGGAGCTTTTGTTAAAGTGCTCGATTTTACCAGGGCGGGATCTCAATTTGTTTTCGGGTCACTTGTAGATATGAATAAGGTGGGCAGCATCTTCGCGTTTCAAATCCTCCCAACGTTGATATTCTTCTCCGCATTGACCAGTCTTTTCTATTATTTGGGGATTATACAATTTGTGGTTAAGGGGGTGGCATGGCTGCTCAACCGATCCTTGAAGATCTCAGGTGCGGAAGGCCTAACCACGGCCGGAAATATATTTTTGGGAATGTCCGAAGCCCCGTTGATGACAAAGCGATATCTATCGACAATGAATAGATCGGAAATATTTCTTGTCTTGGTTTCAGGAATGGCAACCATTTCAGGAGGAATTATGGCGGCCTATGTGGCTATGTTGAGCGGAGGAGATCCGGCTTCGCGTATCTATTATGCAAAGCATCTACTCTCCGCCTCTGTAATGGCAGCTCCGGCAGCAGTGATGATGGCGAAGATCGTTGTTCCTCAAACGGAAAGTGTTGAATCGGTACTTGATCCTAGTGGTATGAAAAGAGATACATCGGTGTTGAGTGCGTTGTCTAACGGAACAGTTTCGGGTCTTAAGTTGAGTGTAATGGTAGCGGCTACCGTTTTGGTCTTTATCGCGATGATTGCGCTGCTGAATTATCTGTTGAGTGGACTGTTGGGAGAGGTGACCGGATTAAACCGATGGATTCAAACGATTACTGACGGCAGGCAGACCCTTACATTGGAATATATACTTGGTTTACTCTTCTCACCCATAGTGTGGTTGATGGGAGTGAATTCCGCTGATATGGGATTGGTAGGAGGATTGTTAGGAAAGAAGATCATTCTCAATGAATTTCTTTCTTATGCAGATCTCTCCATGTTGAAGGAAGCCGGTCGTTTTATCGAACAGAAATCGATCGTGATGTCCACCTATTTGTTGTGTGGTTTTGCCAATATTGGGTCTATAGGCATCCTTATCGGTGCGTTTGAAGCATTAGCTCCCAACCAGAAAGATTTGGTGGCACGTTTTGGTTTTAGAGCCATGTTTGCCGCTACGTTGGCCTCTTGTTTTACGGCCACTATTATTGGAATGATTATTTGAATGTAATACTCTTTTGTGATGAATCTGTTTTATGCTCCTGATATTGCGCTAACGTCGGAATTGCCCGAGGATGAGTCGTTGCACTGCGTGAAGGTGTTGAGATTACGTGAAGGAGATCCCGTTACTGTGATCGACGGCAAAGGACTGTTTTATTATTCGGAGATAGAATCCGCTCATCCGAAACATTGTCGGGTCCGAATAGTAAGGCAAGAGCCGGAATCGGGTGTGTGGAGAGGTCGTCTTCATATCGCGATTGCTCCAACCAAAAACATTGATCGGATTGAATGGTTTTTGGAAAAGGCGGTCGAGATTGGAATTGATGAAATTACACTTCTTCGATGTCGCTATTCCGAGCGAAAGGAGATGAAATTCGATCGTCTTCAAAAGATTGTTGTCTCGGCGATGAAACAGTCTTTGAAAGCAACGCTTCCTCTATTAAATCCTGTGACGAATATACAGACCTTCCTTGCCACCCCTCGTGAGGGATTATTGGCAATAGGACATTGTCACAAGACAATTCCTCGTCGCTATCTCAAAGAGTACTATCAAGAAGGAGCTCCACTTACCATGCTTATAGGTCCTGAAGGCGATTTCAGTGAAGACGAGGTTGAATTAGCCATTCAAAAAGGATATCAGCCTGTCTCTTTAGGTGAAAGCCGACTGCGAACCGAAACAGCCGGACTGATGGTTGCAACCACTTTTAGTGTATTGAATCTCGCCACATAATAAACCGGATAAACTAATAATTCCGAGTTTCTCCTCATTTCTTTCTATCCTAACTTTTTTAAATCCCACAAGGCATGACCTTTACTTTTCATATTTCCCCCCTTGGTTCATTGATTCTACTTGTATTTTTGCTGGTAGTTCTTATTCAATTGTTTTATTATTTGTATTACTACCTCCCGGTGATGAGGAAGAAATACACGCAAGACTCTCTGACGACAGTACAAGGAGGAGATTCCGGCAAGACAAAGTCGGTATCTGTTATTGTCTATTCTCAAAACGAATCAGACCTTATACCCTCGCTCATAGAGAATCTCTTCAAACAGGAATATGAAGGAGAGTTTGAGGTGATTGTGATCAATGACGCCTCCACTGATGATACCCGCGATGTGGTTGAGCAACTCCAAAACTCATATCCTTCACTTCGTTTATGTACTGTTCCAATCGGATCACGCAGCCCGAACAGGAAAAAACTGGCACTTTCTATTGCGATGAAGGCCGCCCAGTATGATATCGTTCTTCATACCGAAGCGAACGCTCTGCCACAATCTCCATTTTGGATTGCTAAGATGGTTGAACAGATCAATAGAAATGAAGAAGTGA
>JBKEBB010000223.1:0-6638 GCA_047972845.1 Bacteroidales bacterium | reverse complement strand
CTGCAAATAGATATCCCCGCTACTGTCAACCAGATAGGTTTGTCCCGACAGGTTAAATAGTTCCGATGCTTTCGGATCAACACTTGATATGAGAATTGCGAGTCGGTCTTCGGGTTGAATCCGTACACGATACAACGAATCATGATCTGATAACGGAATGCTGGTAATCGATTTGTCCAAATCCTGAAAGCTGGTCAGGTATTTGTTTCCGGCGCATGACGATAGGAGTATAAGCAATAGGAAGAGAAGAGTGCTGATGTTTTTCATTCAATTGTATTATAGATGCGGAGCATAAAAATAAAACGTGCGCAAGAGAATTAAATTGCTCTTGCGCACGCAAAAATAGTCAACAAATATGTTGTTTCAAACGAAAAAGACTATCCGTAGCAAATATCTCCTTTTTCATCGCGAAACTCGTCGAAACTTTTCTCGTATTGAGTCATCGCGCGATGACTCATACCCATGCTTGAGAATCCTCCGTCGTGGAAGAGATTTTGCATAGTTACCTTCTTCGTAAGGTCTGAAAACATCACGATACAGTAATCCGCGCACTCTTCTGCAGTGGCGTTTCCAAGCGGAGCCATTCTTTCGGAGAAGTCCATAAGTTTATCCATTCCTTTCACACCGCTTCCGGCAGTGGTCATTGTGGGCGATTGTGAGATTGTGTTCACACGAACATTCTTTTCACGACCGTAAATGTAACCGAAACTTCGCGCAATCGATTAAAGCATCGCTTTGGCATCTGCCATATCGTTATATCCGAAAAGTGTACGTTGAGCCGCTACGTAAGATAGAGCCAGAATAGAACCCCCTTCGTTGATAGCATCCAAGCGTTTGGCTGTCTGAATCATTTTATGAAAAGAGATGGCCGAAATATCCAATGTCTTCTCAAGCATATCGTAATCAAGATCGTCATACGGACGTTTTTTGCGCACGTTTGGCGACATACCTATCGAGTGAAGCACAAAGTCAATTTTACCTCCCAATATTTCCATCGATTTGGTAAAAACCATTTCGAGATCTTCCAGATTGGTGGCGTCCGCGGGAATCACCTCGCAGTTGAGTTTCTCGCTCAAGGCGTTTACATCTCCCATACGCACGGCAACCGGAGTGTTGGTTAGGGTTATAATCGCCCCTTCTTCTACGGCACGTTCAGCCACTTTCCATGCGATCGACATGTCGTTCAGCGCACCGAAAACAAGACCTCTTTTACCTTTTAATAAATTATTTGCCATATTAAATTGTATAATTACTGCTGCAAAGATACACAAAATATCAAATAGTGCGCAATTCTTGGCCCATCTGACTACCTGTGATCCTCTTCATACAGTTTCAAGTTTGACTTTTATTGGTTTATATTTAGTATCATAACTCTCTATTCATTCACGCCTCATATGCCTACCCATGCACCTTTTTGCATTTTTTTATTTCTAATGGTTGTCCGACTTAGAATAATGTCCTATCTTTGCACTCGCAAAACCACGGGATGTAGCTCAGCCAGGTTTAGAGTACGCGTCTGGGGGGCGTGTGGTCGGAAGTTCGAATCTTCTCATCCCGACAGGTTCAAAAAAGCAGTTATCGTTTGATGACTGCTTTTTTCGTATCCACTCCTTTCATCTCTATTCTCGATTATTAGCAATCCAAATTAAAACATTTCTACTGTCACTTTTGTTTGTTGTCTATACCACCCGGAGTAGTTCTTCTCTCCTATGTAGAGCAGACAATTTCTTCTTTCCTCACCGTGATGGTATGCCAAACTAATTATTTATTCATTAATTAATCCATACGATGAGTTTTATTGATATTGCAAAAAGCCGTTACACCACGAAAAAGTACAATTCAAACGGCACAATTACCGACGAAGAGATTCAACAACTGAAGGAGATTCTCCGAATGTGTCCTTCGTCCATCAACAGTCAACCTTGGAAGTTTATTTTTGTGTCGGACGACACGATGAAACGACAATTGGCAAGTGTGTCCCGCTACAACGAACCCAAAGTCAACGACGCGAGCCATCTGGTTGTTTTCTGCGCACTCGACAGTGTGGAATTGTTTGAGGACCAAATCCGCCAAAGCCTACCCGAAGGAGCTGTTGCCTATTACCATCAACATATCAGACAGATGTCCGAGCAGCAGATCACCTCATGGTTTCAGAATCAGGTATATATATCCTTGGGCTTTTTCCTAAGTGCTTGCGCCGCGATGAACATCGATTCTACTTCGATGGAGGGGATCGAACGAGAGGCCTATAACGAGATATTGCAGTTGAAGGGCTACAAGACCCTGTTTGCTGTGGCCATCGGTTACAGAGATCCGGAGGATGCCAATCAACCCTCTATCACCCCGAAATCACGCCTGCCTCTCGGCAAGGTGATCCAAAGTATTTAATTCGTTTCTCGAGTTATATCTCCTCTTCTGTTTTTGTGTCACTCCCCAATCGGGTGCATTTCTTCCGCGACATAAAAGCAGAAGAGGAGTCTTTTCACCCCTCTTCTATTCCTATTGCTCACGCCTCCGCCTCGGTCAGTCGGTTTTCTTCCCTATTCAACTCGTATCCCGATGCATCTCGCATCCAAGTCACTCTATTCATTCCTATTTTGCAGTCCAAACTCCCCAAGATCATCCGAGGGAATGTTGTCTCCCTGTTTCGTATCGTCACTTTCAGGAGTAAGCAATCGTTTATAGGTCATATCTATTCCAAACGCGCCAAGTGGAGCGGTTATCAGGATGGCGAGCACGGCCACCGTGAGAACAATGTTGCCGCACGACAACCCCATCGCTAACGGCAATGAGCCGATGGCGGCCTGTACGGTCGCTTTCGGCAGATAAGCGATCATGCAGAATAGTCTCTCTTTGAGTGTGAGCTTAGTATTGAATGTGGAGAAGAATACGCCCGACATGCGAAAGAGTAAGGAGAAAAAGATCACGGCCACAGCAGAGAGTCCGGCCGCCACGGCGAACTGTATGTTGACCGTTGCTCCCACCAGCACGAATAGCAGCACCTCGGCACCCACCCATAGTTTGGTGTATTTGGGCGATATGCGTTTGGCCAACACCGGATAGGTTTTAAGTATAGAGGCCCCCATAGCCATCACAGCCAACAATCCCGACAGGGGAACAATCTCTCTCAACCAGTTCTCACATCCCAGAAAAAGAAATGCAGCGCTCATCATTATCAGCACCTTTATCGAATCCCTCATGTGAAACCGTTTAAAGAATCGGGTCAATCCTACGCCAACACCTATTCCAAGTGCCAATCCGGTAACGATCGCCACCGGAATCTGTACAAAACTGATCGGAGAAACCTCCCCACCCATCGAAAGGGTAGTAAAGGCGGTAAAGAGTACAATTACGAATACATCGTCCACCGATCCTGCCGCCATTATCATCTGGGGGATCTTATGGCGTGTTCCTATCTTATTCTCCATTAGATAGAGCATTTTAGGCACAATGATTGCCGGAGATACTGCTGCCACCACTGTTCCCATAATAGCCGCGTCGAGAAGAGAGATGCCAAGGAGTTTGGGAGCTACAAGCATCATCCCCGCAATCTCAAAACAGGCCGGAACGAAACACATCAGAATTGCGGGGCGACCCACCATCTTCAGTTCGTTGATATCCAACGCCAGTCCCGCACGCATCAATATGATCACCAGTGCCAACTGTCGGAGTTCAATTGAAATGGATAACAGGGAGGGAGAGAGTGCATTCAGTACATAGGGCCCGAGAATGATTCCTGTAATCAGCATTCCCATCAGAGAGGGCAATCGCAGTTTATTGAATACGGAACCGAGCAACAGACCCAGAATGAAAATATAAGCCAAACTAACTAACATGGTGATTCGTTTTTATGTTTCAATGTACATGTGTCCGAAAGAGCCAACCTATCTGTCCCAAATTGAATGAAAACACGGACATTGATATTTCAAATATAGTTTTGGGAATCGAACTGTCTTGTATCAAATACCCTAAAATAAAAATACCTACCTATCATAATCCGTTGAAGATTGTGTTAAGTAGGAACCATCAGCTTTTATCGAGCAGTTTATAGTAGGGAAGTTCCATTCCCTTATCGTTTGATGCCGCAAAGGTAACTAAATATTCTTTTCAACAAACCATCTCGTTCGCACTTCTTCTCCATTCGAGAGAAATTGATTTGTGAGAAACTAACCTCGTATTCTTTCGTTTTATCACGATTCTTTAAACTTCTAATTATCAATGCAATGTCATCTAAATAAAAGCCTTTTTCATTTGAAATTTAGATCTCAGCAAAAAGGACTATTCCTTTTGAGTAAAAGGAGCAGTCCTTTCAATCCAAACGTTTACTCCTTTCAGTCAAAACGTATATTCCTTTTTTACAAATTAAATCTGTCTTTTGAAGTAGGTCTTTTGTGATTAAACCAAATTATAATCATTATGTTTGCAATATATTGATTGAATTATAAAATGTTTACAATGGGATGCAAATTGATTCAAAACTGATATTACAATTCAATACTGGATTAAGACCTTATCAAATTAAGGCTAAGGAAAAAATATACCGTGCCTGGGATATTCATAGATCGGTAATGTTACAGATGCCTACTGGAACTGGTAAAACCATACTTTTTAGTGCAATTATTAAGGAAATAGAACTGTATTATAATACTTCTAAAATACTTGTGATTGCACATAGAGAGGAATTAATAGATCAAATAAGTAGCAGTTTACGTGAGAAATATAAAATTGACCATGGAATTATCAAATCTGGAGTTTTAGAAGATAGGAAGTATAATGTTCAAGTAGCGTCAATTCAAACTTTGACAAAAAGATTAAATAATAATTGGGAAGAAACCCAATTCAATTTCATAATTATTGATGAAGCTCATCATACACTAGCATCAACTTATTTAGAAGTTTGTAATAAATACCCAGAAGCTAAAATACTTGGAGTTACTGCTACTCCTTATAGGTTAAATGCAGAACCATTCTTTCCGTTCTTTAATATCCTAATAGAATCTCAATCTGTTTTTAGTTTTATTAAAGATGGATGGCTTAGTGAATATGAATATTACTCAATTGATAAAGAATCGTTAGTACAAGATATTATTGACACAATAAGCATTGATTCTACTGGTGATTACTCTGAAAGAGAAATGATAAGAAAACTAGATCGAGAGGATGTTAAATCTAGTATTATTAATTCATACCTCAAATATGCAAAAGGGAAAAAGGGAATTGTTTACACTATAAGTAGAGGACATAACATTAGCATTAGAGATAAATATAGAAAGTTAGGAATAAGGGCTGAATCTATTGACAGCGAAACTCCTTCAGCAGATAGGAAAAATATTATTGCACTATTTCGAAAAGGAGAAGTGGATATTATATGTAATGTAAATATATTTAGTGAAGGATTTGATTGTCCTGATGTTGAGTTTATCCAACTAGCTAGACCAACACTATCTCTATCCTTATATTTACAACAAGTTGGAAGAGGTCTAAGAAAGCATAAGGGAAAAGAAAAGGTAATATTTATTGACAATGTAGGTCTATATAATGAATTCGGACTTCCTTCTTTAAAAAGAATGTGGCAGTATTATTTTGAAGGAAAACATTTTGGTGTCAATTTTAGAAATAGTAGGCGGATACATAATAATCGAAAAAATGTTTCATCAATTATCTATAAGGAGGGAAGTGCTGATGTGAGATTAATATATACCTCAGAAGAATCTCAAATTGATATAATTGATAATGATTTATATTTAACTACCTCAGAAATATCGCTAATATTCAATAAAGGGCTAAACTGCTTGGATGAGGCTTGCTACGTCATTAACAATTTATTGATTAATACAAAAGATGTACAAGAGGTATTATTTCATTACAAAGTCACCTCTATAACTCCTGATTTTGTAATAAAAAATTGGAGTGCGAAAAATTCGAATAATGAGCTTTGCATTATAAAATATGACAATACTAATAGTGATGAAATTCTATCGCCAATAAACGAATATATACCGCTACAAATTGTCAATACTATGATATTTGAATTTTTATGCAAATTATTATGTATCGAGAAAGAAAAATGTATAGAAAAAATTTATGACCCTTCCGAGTACTACCCTAAAAATCGGATAAGTGATATTTATAGTTTATATGAGAATTATAAAGAGGACGTTATTAATGAGATATTCTTTTTCCTAAAGGAAGAAACGGATAAGGAAAGGAAATCAGAGAAAATCAGATCTACTAATATAAATAATATAAAGAATTATATTAGCAATCATCAAAGCGAACAGAGCAATAACTCGGATAATTTTAAAGAAGAAAAGTTTGAAAAGCTTGGTTTCAATAAATCTGCGATATTTGCTCATGCAAATCCCAATAATCCTTTTTATAATAAATGCTTTGTGATTTCTGGACTATTCAAGATAGATAAAGGAACATTAATTGACATAATAAGATCATTGGGGTGTCGGCGTCATAGAACTATTTCGTCGGCTGTAGATTTTTATATAATTGGACAAATGCCAAATATAAGGTATATATGCCAAAAATGGTTGGTGAAATGTAGCTGAAACACCCGTACATACTTGATTTCAGAGAAGTTTATTGAAATTCGTTTCAATAAACTTTTTTGTTATGGGAAAAATCAA
>JBKEBB010000262.1:0-3944 GCA_047972845.1 Bacteroidales bacterium | reverse complement strand
CTGCTACTCACATCAGCTAAGCCCAAAAACAACGAGATGACATTGAAGGTTGCGACATTCAACCTTCGTTTCAACAATCCCGGAGATAAAGAGAATGCTTGGCCTAATCGAAAAGTAATTGCAACTGATTTTATCAAAAAACAGAAATTGGATATTTTTGGTATTCAGGAAGGATTACATGATCAGTTGATTGATATTAAAACAATGACGTCTGACTACGAATTCATAGGTGTAGGTCGTGCTGACGGAAAAGAAAAAGGAGAATACTCCGCAGTGTTTTACAACAAAACAAAATTTAAACCTATTGCAAGCAACACATTCTGGTTGAACTCTGACACTACAGCCGTTGGGGTGAAAGGATGGGACGGTGCATGCGAGAGAGTTGTGACATGGGCCCTAATGGAGGAAATCAAAACAGGAAAACGTTTCTATTTCTTCAATACCCACTTTGATCATGTAGGTAAAGAAGCACGTGCTAACAGCTCTGAATTGCTAATTAGCAAAGTAAAAGAAAAAGGAGCCGAGTATCCGATTATTGTAACTGGCGACTTTAACGCCACTCCTGAATCAAGCGTATATACCACATTGACAAAAGCTGCAGGAACTCCTCTGATTGACAGCCGCAGCATTGCTAAAAAAGTATTGGGGCCGGAATGGACATTCCACTCTTTTGGTAGATCACCGATCGAACGTCGCGGCATTATTGATTATATCTTTGTTACCGAAGGAAATCAGGTGATAAGCTATGAGTCTTGCTTTGAAGATCACAACGGAGTGTACTTATCAGATCACAATCCGGTTGTTGTAACTGTCAAAACAAAAAAATAAGTCAGAAAAAACCTAACAAAAACGAACAACCCCTTCCGTGTAATCAACTGAAGGGGTTGTTTATTTAAAAAATACAGCTTACTCGCTGTTGCTTATTATTGATTTTCTTGATTCTCTTCAGAAGAGTTTTCTTCTTTATCCTCAAAATCAGTGATTCCAGCATTTAGCAAGGCGTTATACCAGCTAAGTACTTTTTTGATGTCGTTCGGATATACTCTTTCACGATCATAGGTTGGTAAAACTTCTGCAAAATAGGCAGCCATCGCTTTGTTGTCTTTCAAAGAGATCGACACAGTAGAATTGTTTTCTTTCTCCGCAATTGACTTAAACACCACACGAAGCGGTACTTCTTGATCAATCGTATAAATAGCAATATCACCCATAGAAATCACTTTCTCATGCGCATAAACCGGTGCGCGTTTTCCGTCCGTAAGGGACTCCACCACAATCATATTTTTCCCTTGTGAAATCAATTTATACAAGCCGGGGCGACCTGCGATTGAAAGAATTGTACGTAGCATAAATACTTGGATTAATTTTCAAAAGATTATTCTATTATATAATCTGCGATTAATGATTCACAGTAATTAAAATCGTCAAAATACAACAAACCGAATTCTCGATTCTCCATTATAAAGAACCATCGTTGAATGATTCAATGTCTCCACAGCGAAAGTATCCTTCAAACCTTTCATGCCAAACTGAATCATTTGCCCATCGGTACCCTGCCTCATATCCATCATCAACGAATCTCCCGTAAACTTAAAATAGCCCAAATAGGAAGACCCCGGTCGCCTTACATTGATCAATTTCAATTGCACTGAATAGAACATGCGTTCAGGGTTTTCAACCGTTCCATTTTTGCGCTCGATCGAAGTAACTTTCCACATACCATCCAAATCTCCGTTAATCGGGAATTTTGATTCACAGGCCAATAATCCAGCCAGCGTGAAAATTGTAAGAGCGATATATTGAGTCCATTTCATACGATCAAGTCTTATTATTGGGAACAAAAAACTAGTATTAGTTGTCAATTGTTCGGATTTAAACAATTAAATACTCATTATATCTCAATGTTATTGAGGCTACAAAGTAAACACATATTTCTCAATATACCCAATAAGCGAGACTTCTAGATGTCAAGGGAATGTTAATTTCAATTTCAAGATTCTACTTCTCATTAATTTAGCATTCGATCTGATGATCTACCTAAATAACAAAATTGCGATGATAAAAACGTAAAATTATGTCCCTCTAAAAGGAATACTCCTTTCATCCAATAGGAGTGCTCCTATTAAAATAAACGAGTAATCCTTTTTGTATAAACATCAGGTCCTATTTTCATACAAGTACTTTATTTCATTATCTTACTCATCGCATAACTATTAAACACAATAAAATGGTTACGCCACTCTCTTAGAAAACAGTAAATATATAGAGCGCATTCAAACGATCAAGGTGAAATCAGATGTAGATTTGTCTGGATAGTAGAATAACAATAATTGATTCAGCCCATGAGTTACAAGAAAACTGAATAGTCATCATTCCAACTCAGAAAATTATCCCAAAAAGGAGAATCATGATAAATAAAAAATATATACCTTTGCAGGAATGAAGTACGTTGAAGAACATATTGAAAAATTACTCTTCAGGCATGGTTTTTTGACTATTCCGGGATTAGGAGGATTGGTTGCCCAAACGAAATCCGCCCAAACGAAACAGTCCATTCATGGGTACAATCTATTTCCCCCATGCTGTGAGGTGAGCTTTAATCAGTCTATTCATTATAATGACGGATTACTGCTTGAATCGTACATGCAAAACTACAAGTTGAATGCTACCGATGCGGATGCAAAACTGCGAAGCGACATTAACCTACTGCATAAAAGACTGAATCGAGGAGAACTGGTCACTGTAGGAACAATCGGTACATTTGAAAAAGACGCTACAGGTTCAATCTCTTTCAGATCCTTAGAAAGCAACATTCTGAACAGTCAATTTTATGGATTAAGGCCTATCTACACTAAACACATAGGATTGATTAATAACTCGAACCAAGAGAATCCTGACGATAACATTTCGTTATCATTCAGCAAACGCAAACTATATAGGTTCGGTACGGCTGTTGCCTCAATAGTATTCCTCGTTGGGGTAATGGTGCCTATTCGAATGGATAAGATGAACGTCAAAGAGGCCTCAATTGCCTCCTCCATTGAAAATATCGCAACAGGCAAAACAGATAACAATTCATACTCTACTCCTGCATTGGATCCCATTGTCGAAGAAGCTCCTGCCGTTTCTTCCGAGAAACAAACAAAAAAAGAGATTGGAATTGGCAAAACGTATTATATTGTGGTGGCGGGAGGAATTTCTAAAGCAGAAGCAGAGAAACGTGCCGAATCACTTTGTGAGGAAGGATATATCAACTCCGGAGTGGTAAGTCGGGATGAAAAGGATCGAGTATTTATTGACCATTTCAACAACAGAGAGGATGCCGAAGCCTCGCTTGAAGTATATCGTACCGAAAAGGGATTTCCGGCTGCATGGTTATTAATTCTGAAGTAACGTTTATCAAACTCAATTCTTGTGGAGCTTATCATTGACCAAGGAAACACCTCGGTAAAAATTGCATTATATAGCAACATGTCGCAGGTTTCGTTCAACAGAATAGATAATTCGGGCATTGAAGAGATCGAACAGATATGCGACCAACATGTAATATCGAGAGCGATACTGTCAAGTGTAAAGAAAGATAATACTGAAATTTTGAGGGTGTTATACAATAGATCTATTCCTCTTATTGAACTCACAGATCAAACTCCCCTTCCGATTTCTATCACTTACAAAACGCCGCACACACTTGGAAGAGATAGAATAGCGGCTGTGATTGGCGCGTGGGTGTTAAACCCTGAGCAACCTTCTTTAGTCATAGATGCAGGAACAGCTGTCACGTATGACTTTATTGATGAAAAGGGATGTTATATAGGAGGGAACATTTCTGTAGGACTGGAGTTAAGAAATAGAGCGCTCAACTCGTACACCGACAACCTGCCATATATCAGCCTAGAGGGAGATACTCCCGACCTGGGATCTAGCACAGAAACGGCACTTCGTTC
>JBKEBB010000183.1:0-21957 GCA_047972845.1 Bacteroidales bacterium | reverse complement strand
CGCGGGTGTCATGTCCATAAATATTCCCACAAATAGCAAAATAAAATTGATGATCAATAATATCACAATGGGATTGGAACTAATATTCAAAAGTCCTGAACTAACTGTTTGAGGTATGTTTTCGAATGACATAATCCATGAGAGTCCAGTACAAGCTGCCACCAACAACAATACCATGGCTGTGGTCTGTGTCGATTTCAACAACAAAGTCGGTAGCTCTTTCCATTGAATTGCCTTGTAAATAAATCCAAGCAATAGGGAATAGACAACCGCAACCGCTGAGGCTTCCGTTGCTGTAAAATAACCTGCGATAATACCCCCGATTACAATCACCAACAAAATCATACTCGGAACCGCACGCCAAAATACAATCAATGCTTCTTTGGGAGATACGAACTTCCCTACCGGATACTTTTTTCTTACCGATATTATAGCAGCTGCAATTATCAGAGCAACTCCGGTAAGAATTCCGGGAAGGTATCCTGCCATAAACAGGGCGGATATGGATACTCCTCCACTTGCCAGTGAATAGACGATTAGTACATTACTTGGAGGAATGGAAAGCCCTGTTGTGGCGGAACTGATATTTACCGCGGCACTAAATGAAGGGTCATACCCGGCCTTTTTCATTTCGGGTGCCATTATACCCCCAATGGCGGATGCAGCAGCTACCGCCGACCCTGAGATGGCTCCAAAAAGCATATTGGCCATCACATTCACAACCGCCAATCCACCTGGAAAAGGGGCTACCATCACTCGGGCCAAATCAATCAACCGCTGCGCGATCCCACCAGTATTCATAATATTACCGGCAACAACAAAAAAGGGAATCGCCAATAAGGCAAAACTATCCAATCCGGAGGCCATACGCATGGCATAGGTGGTAAATGCAGGAATCGAATCAATACTGACCAGCATTGTCAATATACCCGATGTCCCTATACTATATGCAATTGGAACTCCTACGGCAACCAACACTATAAAACTCAAAACAAGAACAAGAACTCCTGTGATATCCATACCCCCTATTATTTATTGTCGCTATTTAATGTTTTCCTCGCATTATCTATTGTGTAATACAATGTCAATATTCCACTGATCGGCAATACCAGATAGACATAGCCGAGATTCAGTTCCAACGATGCCGATGTTACATGGAGTAAGAATCGAGTATATACCAGATTGGTTCCACCAATCACCAGCACAAACAAGACAAACAGTCCGGTAATCGTATAGATAATCATTTCAATCACCATTCTCGTTCTCCCTTTACTTCGCTGAAGTAGTAAATCAATGGCCAGATGTTCTTTCTCTCCTGCCACATAAGCGGCTCCCAACAGACCAACCCACACCAGAAGGTAACCTGCAATCTCATCGGTAAATGAACTGGGGTGTGCCAATACATAACGACTGATCACCTGCCACATGACATCAATAATCAATACACTCATCAACACAATTAATAGCATTCCCAATACTTTGTCTATACTTTTTCTCATAATGAATCGGATGTTACTGTTTCCTCAACTACAGGCTCCTGCACAGCCTCTATCTCTTCTATCAAACGGGTATATTTCGAATCAGCTCTGAACTTCTCAAGCAAAGGAGCAGACATTTGTTGAAAAGGAGTTTTGTCTGGATAGATTATCTGCATACCCTTTTCCTTCATCTCGTTCATCGATTCAACCTCTTGCTTGGCCCACAAATCGCGTTGGTATGCAACAGACAATCGCATCGCCTCTTTCACCCAAGCACGTTCTTGTTCTGTCAGTTGACGCCACATATTAGTACTCATAATCATCACATCAGGGAGCATCGTATGTTCGTCAACTGTATAATATTTTGCTACCTCATGATGAAATGCGGTAGTCACCGAGGGAGTATTATTTTCAGCTCCATCTACCACACTACTTTGCAGCGCGGTGTAGAGTTCTCCCCAATCGACCGGGGTGGCTGATCCTCCAAAAGCCCTCATCATCTCCACCGCGATCGGACTGCGCATAACACGAATCTTCAACCCTCTCAAGTCGTCAGGATGGTTGATTGCTCTGTTTGTGGTATAAAAACTACGAGCACCGGAGTCATAATACCCCAGTCCAATAAAGCGATAAGGTTCTGTCATATGAAGAAACTCCTCCCCAATGGGTCCGTCCAACACGGCAAAATAGTGCGCCTTGGAACGAAACAAGTAAGGAATGCCAAAGATCTTATACTCATCAATAAAGCCTTCAACGGCACCCGATGATACTTTCGTCACATCAAGACTGCCAATCTGGAGCAACTCTATGCATTGTGTCTCCGATCCCAACTGACCGCTCGGATAGATATCAATCCCCATTTTACCTCCGGAAAGTGAATCGAGACAATGTCCCATATAGACCATTCCCAGATGAACCGAGTGAGAGGTAGGCAATCCGTGCGCCAACTTCAACACCCTCTTATGACCATCATTCCCCGAACAGGATGAGATCAACAACAGAATAGAGAAAAGAAAAGAAACAGAAGTGGTGTTCATGTATAATAGATCAATAAATAAGTAGCAAAATTGCCATAAATCAGTTAGTGAGAACCTATCAGATTATAGAGCTCACTCAGAGCGACGATACAAACGGTATTTAGAAATTGAAAAATGTTTTGGCGTTGTTGTAGCAAATCCCTTCAACCATCTTTCCAATAAACGGCATCTCACTCGAAGGAAGCGCGCCACGCTCCACATCATTGCCGATCAAGTTGCAAAGAATACGTCTAAAATATTCGTGGCGAGGATATGAGAGGAAGCTGCGCGAGTCGGTAAGCATTCCCACAAAGCGACTCAACAAACCCAACACTGAGAGGGTATTCATCTGACTGATCATCCCCATCTCCTGATCCAAGAACCACCAACCCGAACCAAACTGCATCTTTCCCGCAATTTGTCCGTCCTGGAAATTTCCAATCATCGTGGCAATCATTTCATTATCTGCCGGATTTATATTATAAAGAATGGTTTTTGTCAGTTGATTGCTCGAATCAAGCCGATCAAAAAAACGTTTCATCGCACGTGCCGTATCAAACTGTCCGATCGAATCAAATCCGGTATCCGCTCCAAGCAGTTTAAACTGTCGGCTATTATTGTTTCGAAGCACTCCATAGTGAAACTGCTGAGTCCAGCCTTTGTCATGATCCATCAATGCCAAATCATACAAAATAGCCGATTTGAACTTTTTCTCTTCTTCCAACGAGGGAATCTTTCCTTGCCGTACTTTCTCAAAGATAGCATCAATTTCTGACTGTGTATATTCTTCAGCATAGAACTGTTCAATTCCATGATCGCTCAATCTACATCCTACCGAAGCGAAGAAATCATGCCGTTTTCTCAACGCTTCTATCAATTGGCTGTAACTGCCGATCGACATCCCGGAAGTCTCTTCGAGTTTTGACAGATACAATCCGTACAAAGAAGGATTTTCGATAGACATCGCCTTATCCGGTCGCCAAGTGGGAAGCACTTTTATTTCAAATACCTCATCACGCAATGCCTGATGGTGAGCAAGTGAATCGATCGGATCATCCGTTGTACAAACAGTCTCTACTCGATATTTTTTCATCAGATTTCGAGCAGAATACTCGGGTGTACGCAATTTTGAGGTACATTCGTCATAAATTTCTTTGGCTGTTTCGGGTTTAAAAATCGTTGAAACACCGAAAGCGGTCTTCAATTCCAAATGAGTCCAATGATACAATGGATTTCTCATGGTATAGGGAACCGTTGCAGCGAAAGCCTCAAACTTTTCATAATCCGACCTGTTTCCGGTGCAATACTCTTCCGACACCCCATTAGCTCTCATCGCTCTCCATTTATAATGGTCGCCCTCCAACCATATCTGTCCCAGATTATCAAAACGACGATCAGAAGCTATCGCTTCAGGACTTAAATGACAATGGTAGTCTATTATTGGACACTTTTCGGCATGCTCATGATACAACAATCGAGCAGTGTCACTTTCGAGGAGGAAATCCTCATCCATAAATGGCTTCATAGTATTCTAATTCAGATTATCGATAATTTATTCTACAAAAGTAGTAAAGCCTTCCGAACACCCATAAAAAACAGCCCAAAAGTGATCAACATTCTGATATAGTAGAACAACAAATCACCATTCTACGAGATTTTAGCGATCACACTACTCCTAAATAATATTAAGGTGTTGTCGCTTCGTTCAATAATGCGTAACTTGCACCCGATTTTAACAATAAATAAAATGAGAAGATTCTTAGGTTTATTCATAGTATCCCTTCTATTTACTTCTATCTTATTCACTGGATGCAATGATAAGGATAAAGTCGTTTGGGTACAAACAAACATGCCTGACTCGGCCTATTTCAAAAGACAAGGCGACTCCATCTCCTTCAAACTCCAATCAAACGGACTGTGGGACTTTTACAACAAAGGGCGCTCCTGGATTAAGATTAAACCGTCGGTTCCCGTAAATCCGGATAAGACCGACACTACTGTTTGGATCGTAGTGGATGAAAATCTCTCTCGTTTCGAGCGCAGAGACACATTCTATCTGAAATGGGGTTCTAACCTGGAATCTAATAAGTCAATCATAATTAAGCAAGAACGCGGACCCGAACGATTATTACCGCTTCGTTCCACTGAAGTTCAAATCCCGTTTGACGAAGAGCGCATCTTCATTGGATTCAGTTCCAACGTACATTTCACCATTACAGACTTACCTGATTGGATGAGTCATGTGCCAGGTGATTTTTATTACCGTAAGTATGATGAGTGCGATCCCACTCAACCTTTTTCATCTTGCCAGATGGTTAAATGCGATTCAACTATCGGAACAAACATCTATGCCCTCTTCACATTTAACCCCAATATCACTACGACATCCTCTCGCACCGGAACAATTAAAGCAAAATGGGAAGATGGTGAGCTCTCCACCTCTGTCAATGTATTGCAGAGAGGTGTTGAAGCCGACTATTTCGAGCTATTGCCGGTGGTTACTCCTTATGAAATGGTTAAATCAGGATTGAACGCAGGTGATCTACTTACTCGAGAAATCACAGCTCGTTCTGTATATACTGAATTTGAATACTCTCTGACCGACCCGAACGACAATCCAGTTACGTGGGCCACATTCACTCCGGCTCCTACCAGATCTCCTTCTGTGACAAACACCAAATATACATTGGAGTTTGAAACAAACAATACTGGAACCAACAGAGGAGTCATTCTCCGTGTATGGCCGAAGAGCAATCCTGATTTGGGACAATCTCTTCAGTTCCTCCAATTAAAATAGTCGAATCTGATCAACCTCTTCCAACGAGGTTATGTACTTAAAATATCAAGCCGCCCTGCTTCCGAACAATTGGAAGCAGGGCGGCTTGATTATATATAGATCCTCTTAGATTTATACCCTCGCCACAGCAAGAAACAGCACATACAACACCGTTACAACACCAAAAAAAAGTCGTTCTGAAGCGATTGGAGAGAGTCCGGCAAAGCGATATTCAAACGATTGATGTCCACACACCGCTTGACAATCACCACAAAGAGTACAATTCCGATTGATCTCCCTTTTATGTATCAACTCCGGAGTCAACGCTCCATACCTACATACCTTTACACAGCGCATGCAGGCAGTACAACTTTCGGTAATTCGGTATCTAAACGGAGAGAGATCTTTCAGCCATGTAACCACTGTTCCAACCGGACAAAAATAGGTACAGTGAACCATGGTTCTCTTTTTCCGTGATAATACCACCACTATAACCACTCCTATCACGCCAGACAATGCTCCCCCTATTGTTGCCCAAAGAGAGGGCAAATCTAAAATCCGAAGTGCAATAGCTACAAGAATAAAAAAGAGTAGAAACAGGTTTCTTATTATTCGTCTCGAATCGCGACTATATTTACCCGAGCCTGCCGCCCACGCGTCAAACGCGCCAAAATAGCAAAGATAACTACACCACGCTCCTCCCGACAACAAAATGGTCGCAAGCAGCAGAATCGGCATAAACCCAAACTCCCATCTATACACCGCTCCTGTCAATATTACTGATGGAACAGGAAAATGCAACTCTCCGCTCATCAAAAAACGACTATCAGCCACAATTCCCAAAAGCAGTTGCAGGTAGAATAAAACAGCAAAGAGAGTCCACAGCCGCAATCGCAGCATCGGTCTCTCTTCACGGAAGTAGATACGATTGGCAATCCAACCCGCGAATAGGGTCAGCAGAACAATCTGTATCCACTCACCAAAAGGGAAAAAGCGTCCCAGGAGAAAGAAATCGCCTCCCATTCTCCATCTCAAGAAGAGAAGTAAAGAGAAGGTAACAGAGGCGATTATCCGTCTATAGGATACGCTTCCCATATTATTCGTATTATGTAAGGTGGTTCAACGCATAAACATAGGCTCCCAGCGCGATAGATCTACTGGCTCCATGTTTGGTCAGCATCACCCCTACTCTTTTCTCGGCGTTATACGATACACGCTTGTTGGTTCCATACACTTTCACTTCGCGAGTGCTACCTTCAACAAACTGTTTAAACTCGGCTTCATCATCGAGGTTGTACGCTTTCATCTGCATTCTACCGAAGCGAGCTCCGTCAAACATTCCAATTTGGGCATTCAGTTGTTTCATCAACGCGGGCATAAAATATTTTGAAGCTCCCGCCAGACCTCCGCCAATCACTGTGATTCCATCAATCAGGGTGATTGCTGTAGCAATTGTTTCACCGGTTTGTTCTCCCAAGTAGTTGAATGTTTGCAATGCAGCCTTTTGATCCCCTTTACGAGTACCTTCCGCAATGTCATAAATATCCTTAGGTGTTAAGTCCGAGGTCTCTCCTGAAAACTCATTATACATGCGTTTAACGGCACGCATACTCGCACTCTCTTCGATGGTATATTCCGGATATCGGTAGTTGCGCATGCACCACACATCACCACCGGCCGCATTATCGCCCATCAGTAGCTCTCCATTCAACACAACTCCAGCACCAAAACCTGTTCCCAGTGTTACCCCGAAAAGATTCCGATACCGACGTGTACTTCCGGCTTCGGCCAAACGCTGATTCAATTGAGGCAAAGCCCCTGTAAGAGCCTCTCCGTATGCGAAAAGATCACCGTCGTTGTTTATAAACACAGGAATATCAAATCGATCTTCTAAAAAGGGCCCCAACGCAACGCCTCCCTCACGAAAAGCAAAAAGATTGGGTAACGCTCCGATAATTCCCGCCGGATAATCTGCCGGACCCGGAAATGCGAAACTGATTGCCACAGGAGGCGCATTAAGCTCTTTTCTGACCATCTCGAAGCCCTGAACAAGATTGTTCAAACACATCTTTAAGTCGTGCGATTCAGCCGGCAATGTAATAGGTTTTACTATCTCATAACCACTACTCATGGCAGAAAAAACGAAATTTGTACCTCCTGCATCCAGTGTCATAACGATGCGATTATCGGTAACATACGAAAGATTAAGCATAAAAATGATATTATATGATCAGTATTAGCATGCGAAAGGTGGGATATGGACAACGAATAGCCCCGATCACCGGAAGCGGCAAAGATACAACGATTTATTAATTGAGAGGGCTAAATGTAGTGAAAATATCGACAGTAACCCCATTGACACTCAAGCAAAGAACAAATATTATTTTGAAAAACAAATACTTAAATAGAACTTTAACTGTCATATTTCATCTATTTTCGGGATGACATACCAAAAACAACAACAAGCACCCATAGATAACTATGAGTGCTTGTTGTTACAATATTATTTGAGAACGGAAACCTCTTCGATCAATTCTTGTCGTTGTCGTTAGTCAACAATTTTCCGTTGTATTCTCCCGTGAGTGTTTTCAAGAAACCAACAATAGAAGCCACAACCTCTTTCTTGTAATCTTTATCAATCTGGAAAGTCATCATCGCCTCGGTTGCTTCCTCCAGCGTCTGTTTTGTTCCATCGTGGAAGTAGGGCCATGAGAGAGCTATATTACGCAAGGTAGGCACTTTGAAACGGTGCATATCATAGTCCTTATTGGTTTGCATGTTACGACCTTTATCTCCGTCGGTAATTTCCATTCCACGAATTCCGAAGTAGTCGCCGTGCAATCCCATCAACTCATACGACTGTCCTCCCATAATCACACCCGCGTGACAAGTCGCACATTCATGTTGTTTAAATAGTTCATATCCTTTGATCTCCTCCGCCGTCAACGCATCGGGTTGACCTTTGAGATAACGATCAAATCTGGAATTGGGTGTAATCAATGTTTTTTCGAACTCTTGAATGGCGTCCGTAATGGTTTTCTCAGAATATCCATCAGGGTAAATGGCGAGAAACTCTTTTGTCAGTTCTTTATCTTCGATCAACTTACCTGCAATTTGTTCCCATGAAGTAGATGCCATCTCTACCGGATTGAGAGGAGGGCCTGCGGCTTGCTGCTGAAGATCGACGGCACGACCGTCCCAAAACTGCACAAAATTATGTCCGGCGTTGAAGACTGTAGGTGCATTCACATTTCCCTTCTGTCCTCCTACGCCATCCGAAAACTGCTCGTTATCCACACCTCCGGTATTCAATCCATGGCAAGAAGCACATGAAATGGTGTTGTCGGCTGACAAACGGGTGTCGTGATAAAGTTTAAATCCAAGGGCTGCTTTGGCTTCATCCACTTCCACTGTTTCAGGAATGGCCTGAACAGGTTCGTTGATAAACGCCTCGGCATTGGTACCAAGACTAAAATGGGCTTTTCTGTAATCGGCCACCCAATTCAACACAATCTCTTTCTCAGTCGAGTTGATTTGACTTCCCCAATGCACCACCGAATATTTGAGCGGGGGCATCGATCCTTCTCGAATGGCATATTCAACTTTGGCTACAGCCACTTCGTTGATTGGGCCTCCACTCTTCAGGGCGTTGTACATATCAGTCAGATCAATCGCTTTCACTCCAAGCTCAATGTCTCTTCTTACTTGATCTCCTGCTATTGGAAAATCTGCATAGAAGGGCAATTCAGGATTCTGACTGTGGCATGCCAAACAGTGGCCAGTTTCAAAAATAGTTGCAACTTGCTGATCCGGAGTCAGACTCGAATCGGGTGATTTGTCCATTTTAAGGTATTGAGCAACTACAGCAACCAATGCAATCGCGCCAACACCTAATAGTGTCTTGTTCATAACTGGTATCTATTTTGGAATTTTTCTGCAAATATATGGGAATTATTGAGAAATCAGCGACTTTCTGACGCAAAAATAGATTCTTATTAAGAAAAGTGATGTAAATTTGCCTTATCCAACGTTAATTCATTTATCATGTTTACCGAAGTAGAATTCGACCGATGGGATAGGAGGGATATATTCCGTTTTTTCCAACCTTTTGCCAATCCGTGCACCGCGGTAACCGCATCGGTACATTGCACCGGATTGAAACAGATCGCGAAACAACGGGGAGAGTCTCTCTTTATTTACCATTTATATTGTTGCTTAAAAGCGCAAAATGAAATCGAACCATTTCGCGTTCGACTGTTCTCCGACGGTCGAATCGTACGGTTCAACTCCATCGGAGTTAGCACAATGATAGACTCCGATGGTTGCGGGCGACTGGTCGAACTATGTCTCCCATGGATCACTGAATTCTCCGAGTTTTATCATTTTGCAACCAGTCAGATTGAGAAAATCACCGCTGAAACAAACTATCATGAATATGGATGGAGAGACGATAACGAACGGATGATTGGGACTGTGGCAATCAATTCCCTCCCTCAACTTTCATTCACATCGATACAAACCGCCGATGGGCTCAATGTCCTACCCTACTGCCCGTTGATCACTCTCGGAAAAGTATCTATATCGGGCGATAAAGAGACGATGCCCATAGCCATCACTTCACACCATGGATTGGTGGACGGATCGCACATCACAGCCTTTTTCCACCAACTTGAACGGAATATTTCTCTTCTGACGGATCAACTAAACGACAAAGAATAGCGATATACAATAAAAACTCCCATACAAATCGACAAACTATACTATACACTTCTGCAATATACAGGAGGTAAGACTGAGCTAAATCAATTCTCAACATCGTTAATTGATCTTCATAAAAATACATAAAGACCTCATTCATATAATCTTTTTCTTTGTTAGTGAAATAAAGGAGACACTAATATTTGTATTTCTACCAATATTCACTAACAATCAAATGGAAAAACATTTTTTAAAAGTTTCATTTCAAATAGAATTACCCACACAGTAGTTTTAAGTAATTACTCCTACATATCTTTGAAAAGAATAGGTTCATGCTAGAAATTTCCAAATACGCGAGAACAGAGATACTTTAGCACAATGCGTACGCTACAAATTTCCAATTTGGCACTGAAATTTAATCGAATATATAACAATTGATAGGCAATAATTTTTCAATTCCATATGATTGCGTTAAATTTGGAGTTTATTTTGAGTCCTAATTTAAATATTCATAGATAAATGAATAATGTGACTCAATTCTGTAATATGAAAACCAAAGAAAACTCCTTAATTGGAATATCAAAATGGCTCGCTATTCTTCACGTTGCACCAATAACATCTGACTACCGGATTTTCTTAACATTTCCAAACAAACTTAGTATTGAAATATCACTCTTAGAGATTATACTATAGCCCTGAAGATGACAAATATATTACGATAAATATTTTAGCTATGAAAGAAGGAACATATTTAGGAATGTTATGTATGCTTTTACTAACAAGTTGTGTGTTATGCAATGATAAATACGATAATATTGCAAAAGAAAATAAGCGTTTAATTCATGAGAATGATTCATTAAATGAACTTTTGCGCAAATCAGAAACTAGAATTACAAACCTAAGTGATTCTTTACAAGTTTACTCTTATCCTGCAAACCAAAGATTTAATGCTATTATGATGTACATTAAAACTGAGGATTTCGACAGAGCTCAGAAAGAGATTGTCTCATTGCAATCCGTTTTTCCAAATTCAAAAGAAGCAATCGATTGTGAGAAACAGAAAAGTATAATTGAAAAAAATATAGCAATCAAGAAAGCGGAAGAAGAGAGAATTAAGGCTCTTGGATTTAAAGCTATAAAGCAAAAGACAGCTTTTGAAATAGACTATAATAAAATTAGCATTTCGAGTATCTCTATAGGTTCCCAATTTACATTTGACTCATATGGTGATAGATATTTCTATCAAGAAGCCGACAGAGACAATAAATACGTAACTGCAAGAATGTCGGTAACTTCAAATAATAAATACCCTATGCTACCTCAATTTGCAATATACGCGATTAAAGGGAATGAGATGATTTATGAAAGTAGCTTCAGCATCCGATATGCAAGATGGGATGATTACGGATCATATCTAGGAAACGAAGCTGACTTCAATAATGTTTTCTCAAAAACAAGTACTGTAGTATTTAAAATCGGAGCAGAGATTGAAACGTCAATTACTAAATCAGCTTTTGCAATCGTTTCAAAAAACGAAAATGTTTTGACTGAGAAATATAGCCGTTTTGACAATCCACCAAAATCATGGATAGGGTATGCCGATTTTGCTATGAGATTAAAAGTTGATGATTTCAAAAAAGATTATACGCTTATCAAAATATATAACTTAAACTAGGGAAGAAATATCCACTAATAACAATGAGAGAAGCTTCCCTTTTATACTCATTTTAATTGGTAAAGATACTGAAAACAGTTTGCACGTTTAGTGAGATGTTTTTATACTGAGGTATAAGTTGAATGACACTGTTAAGTAGCATCATATCAACAATAAGCCACTAAATAACAAATTAGGAGTAGCTTAAGCTACTCCTATTTTATTTCCGCTATTTTTCACTGGCTCATAAAACCTATCCGTTAGTTTTAAAAGATATTGGCTTCACAACCCTTCCTACCTAAAAATCGGGGCCACTCTAAGAATCCGCCATCATTCAATAAAACAACCACAACTTCAGCATTTTTTCAGAACTAAAATTTGAGTAAGAATTCAATCTAAATAGCTTAATCCGCCTTTAGATTTTGCTTGTTAAGTCTTTCATAAGCCAGTTTTGGCATATAAAACAACAAGGAATTATCTCGGTTCTCCAGACTGTTTTTTCTTCACCCAACGTCCTTTTCCTTGGCTATTGCCTTTGGAACGGGGAGAAAAGTTTCTGCGTTCGGCTCCCGGGTTATAGGCCGGTCCTTCGCCTAATTCTTCAGGAATAGGTACCTTATAGACCGTTTTTCCCAAAAACTGTTCGATGCGATGGAATTTTCCCTGTTCGGTCTCCGAAATAAAGGTCAACGCGGTGCCCTCAGCACCCGCGCGAGCGGTACGTCCGATACGGTGAATATAATCTTCGGGATCGTGTGGCACATCGTAGTTGATAACCAAACCGATCTCATCCACATCTATTCCACGCGCCACAATGTCGGTAGCCACGAGAATGTCTATCTTCTTATTTTTGAAAGCGAGCATCACCTCTTCACGAACGGGCTGATCCAAGTCGGAGTGCATGGCCGCCACGTTGTACTTCATACGTTTCAACCGATGGGCCAAATCTTTCACCTTCTGTTTGGAAGAGGAGAAGATAATACACTTCTTGTTATAGGGATTGGTGAAGAGGTTTTCAACGATTCCCATTTTTTGCAACTCGTAGCATACGTAGGCCCCTTGCAAAATTGCCTCATTGGGTTTTGAGATGGAGATACTCACCTCCACCGGATTGTTCAGAATTCCTTTTGCCAACTGGCGTATCTTTGGAGGCATCGTAGCGGAAAACATGATCGTCTGACGATTCGCGCCAAGGGCATTGCTGATATTGACAATATCGTCATAAAAACCCATATCGAGCATTCGGTCGGCTTCGTCAAGAATAAAGTACTTCACCGTTTTAAGATTAATACCACTGTGCGCCATGTGGGAAAGGAGTCGTCCGGGGGTAGCAATCACCACATCCACACCTCGCAACATGGCTTGTTTCTGTTGTTCCCACTGCGAACCATCACCTCCTCCACCCACAACGATGGTTGAAACAGGCATAAAATAAGAGAAACCCTCAAACTGCATGTCGATCTGCTGTGCCAACTCACGGGTCGGAGCTACGATGATCGCTTTGACAGTATCTTCGTCTTCAGGGCTTTTCATAATCTGGTTAAGTAGCGGGAGCACAAATGCGGCCGTCTTACCAGTACCGGTCTGAGCACATGCTATCAAGTCTTTTCCTTCCAGGATAACCGGAATAGCAGCTTCTTGTACCGGAGTTAATTCAATAAAGTTCATGGCTTCAAGGCCATCAAATACGGATTGTTCAAAATCCAGTTCGTCAAATCGCATAAATACCGTTAGGATTGTTGTAGAAATATTTCGTGGTCAAAGTTAGTTGATTTTTTGCAGATTATCCCCTCCTCGGAAAAGAAACTGGCCAAACTCAATACTCCACAAATGGGATTGACAAAAAGGAGCATTCCTTTTATGAAAAAGGAATATACGTTTGAGCAAATAGGAGCGCTCCTATTATTGAAAACGTATGCTTCTTTTTTTGCACAATTCCTATTTTGACGAATTAAGATTGTAGTATTGGCTCACACTATTCATAGCCGTCAATAGGAAGAGAGGCGAATAGAGTGCTTCGGAATACCATAGCTTGGCAAAGTAAAGACCAATGGGTTCACGTTGAAAAAGGAGTCCCTCCTTATGCTTGCTCCACAGATAGTGCAATGCCCGGGCTATCGACTCCCCACAGGGTTCCGAAGAGCGAGAAAGGGCTGTCAATGCTTGTGCGGTGAGGGTTACTCGCGAAGGTGCATTCGCGCTGCCTCCCCATCCTCCATCGGCATTTTGTCCCGAGAGTAGATATCTGATACTGAGCCTGACCATACCTGAATCAACGGGCAGTCCATTCAACTGTAAGTATCCGCAAACCACCGAGGTGCCATAGACCGGAGAGGTAAGATCGGACGTTTCCTGATCGCCAAACCACAAAGGAGTCCAACTGCCATCCGCGGCCTGTACGTTGGCAAGCCATTGGCGCATCCGACTCACCCGGACAGTACACTCTTTCGCGAATTGGGCATCCAACTTCGGAAGCCAACGCTCAATAGAGGAGATGGCATGGGCGGTAATATCCGGACTGCTCCTATCAAAGGGGAGCTTGCCCCAGCCTTTACAAAAGGTGGCTACTCCTCCGTTCTCATTTTGAAGGGTGAAGAGCCAACGAATAGCATCATACACCTCGTCTTCGGGAACACCCCCACTCAACGAATAGAGAGCATGGATAGCAGATGACGTGTCGTCGGCATCGGGAACAGCCCCCTCACGATAGGTCCACCCAAACCCTCCGGGCTGCGCGCCCGTAAATGGATGAACTTCGCTGAAACGATGGGTACGAACGAAATCGAGGAGTGTAAGCCGATGATGATCGGTCAACTCCTTCTCCAATGCCCGCGAGGCAAGTGTGGTAACCCACATACTGAGATCGGTATCAATCGGCCACGATCCATCTTCACGCACATTGGAGGCAAGAAACGAGGCACAACGTTGAGTGGCCTCCAACTTGCCAAAACCCGATTCGGCAAGACACATTGACACGAATCCGGTCAAGGGTGCCGCTTCGAGAAATCCACCATGCGAAGGTTGAAGACGTTCGAGTACCTTCAGGGAGGGTTCAATAAAGCGTGCACGTATCGAATCGATGCCCGAAGCGAAAGGGTTGGTCGAGGTGTTTCGTTTAAAGCGTAAAATCCCCACCGCGATCAAAGCCGGAATGGCGTAACTTACAACGGGTAAACGAAGAAAACGGTAGAATTGCTGAGGAAAAAGAGATAACTCGAACGGAAGCGGAGGTATTTTTTTCCATGACCGAATCACGCCACACACTCCGCAAAGCACCAAGATAGGGACCGAAAAGGTGAGATCGGTGCCATAGTAACTAAGCACTCCTTTGATAAGGCGATCTTCGTCTGTGCCACCGAAAAAGGTGGAGAGATAACGTTCGGTTTCGGGCAACACACGCGACTCTCGTCTGAGAGCTGCATAGGCCAACAAAGTAGCCGTCGGGTTGGAGGGACTTTCGGGGGAGTCGCCCCACGATCCGTCGGGCTTCATATCACGAATCAACCAGTCGGCTGCCCGCTTGATGAGCTCCGCATAACGAGATGAATCAATGGAATGGAGCGCACTCATGGCCACTGCCGTAGAAACGGCACTGGAGCTCAATCCTCCTTCCCAAAATCCGTGGCTGTTCATCGAACTAAACAACTTCTCCCGGCTCTCCCGAGCAAGCGTAGCAACAATATGCATTGAATCGACACTCATGGTTATTTTTTGACTAACTTGACAGACCCCAATGCCAACAAGCCGTAGAAGGAATATTCCACATCGGATTCATCGTCAAAAAAAGTGGCTGAGAATCCTCCTCCTTCAGTCCATAAAGAAACCACATACTCTTTGGTTTCTTCGTTGGGCGTAATACCTTCACATGCCCACACCAACAACGAAGTAGCCGTGGACAATAGATCAGGAAGAGGAGATACTTGTGAAGAAAAGAAACCGCCTCCCGGAAATTGTAATTTTCGCAACGCCTCGGCAGAAGAGGTATCCCTGATGCCGCAAGAGAATTGAGCGAGATAACCCGCGGAGGTGGCATTGGCACTGATGGTCTTTTGTGAAGAGTCTATATTGGTAAATCCGCCCTCCGAACAACGATAGGGAGCCAATCGCGAAAGAAGCTCCTCAGGAGCGAATCTATTTTTCCCCGTAGCACCAAACAAGATGGAGTCGAGGTATAATTGATAGGGCGTAGCCCTCGCCCCTATATGAATGGGTTGATCAAAGGAAAACAGGATCTCCAATATCTTTTTGGTTCCGGGGACATAGTCAATCATCATAGCCCATGAAAGAGGAACAGAGCATATTCGAAGCAATGTTCTCACAAATCGAAGAGCGATGAAATCAACCTCATTGAGCGTATTGTATTCAATATTCCGCAAATAAGTAGAAATGGCTTTAGTGTCTATTTTCATACCCAACACCCACATGATCATAATTCCGAAAACCGTATAGTAAACATCCTTTTGTCCTGCCCGATTAACGAATGCGCCCTCTTTGTACTGCGACTTAATAAAACGCTTCAACTCCTCACGGCTCTCCCGATTCAGTTGATCTGCCCCTGCTATTATAGCATTGAGCAGCATAGTGTGTATAGGGGTTCCCAGTCTAAACATTACTTATCCGATTACTTTTTGTACAAGTCTGAATAACAAACGCTTGAGTTCAATGTGACGCATATAATAAAGGGAGTCGTAAGCCTCTTCCCTATATTGTGTCAGAAGATTTTCCACCTGCTTTCGTCCCTGATCGAGTGCCTCTTTAAGTTCGCTCTTATCGATGCTGTCAGGCGAATGGATCAACCCGTGCGCGATGGTGGGATGCAGTTCGCACAGCGCGGCAAAAAGTGAATTGGGCTCGGCACGAAACGGATGATCCTCCGGAGAATCATTCAAATCGTCCCTTAACTGATATCCCACGCCCAAGGCGTAGGCAAATGATCGTAACTGATCGAGCGTCTCTTCAGATGCACGTGCTCGAATCGCTCCCAGTTTAAGGGCTATTTCAAAGGCGGGAGATGTCTTTTGTCCAAAAATATCGATCACCTCTTTCATTGAGATCAAAGATGGCTCTCTGTTCCACTCCAACTCACGTCCTTGTCCGATGCTGAGATCGACAACCGCGCGAGAAGACAACTTCAACAACTCAATATCTCCACATTCGGACAACAATCGATAGCCTTCCGCCAAGAGCATATCGCCCATATTGACCGCCATGGGCATGCCGTAACGTGTGTGTAAAGCGGGATGACCGTCGCGCTGGTGATCGCCATCCTCTATGTCGTCGTGAACAAGGGAGGCTTTATGAAATAATTCGATGGCCACAATCATGGGCACAATCTCTGGAGCCAATTTGGAATTTCCGGTAAGGGCGGAATAGACTGCCGCGGCAAGGAAAGGTCGCCATCTGTTTCCGCTGCGGCTAACAAACTCCAACGAGAGACGATGGCTTTCGGAAAGAGGATTACCTGTTATGTTATACAGTGAAGAAAGGGAGAAAAGCGACTTAACTTCATTGTGAAGATGATCGAAATCGATTCTCACTCCTGAAGAAGAGGAATCCATTCGGAGAAACTCCATCGCCGAGTCGTTGTCGTAGGTTGTATCCACACAATTGGATTCATTGAGAGCAACCGCCACCGCCGCCACCGCTTTGCCAATCAGCTTAGGGTACGACTTCTCAAGAGATTCGAGACATGCTACCCCGATAACCGCTTCGGCCTCTCCGCTCTGAAGTAACTTTTCCACGCCCGAATAACCCTCACTGACGATGGTGATGATACCCAACTTATCGGCCTCCTCCTGAATAGTATCAATGGTACAACCACGGCATCCGGCACACAGAAGTCCCCAGTCATCGAAGGAGGCTTTACAATCGCGGCTGTTGCGGATGCATTGAGGCATAAGCAGGATTCGACGCTCGTGAGGCACGGCCGCCACAACATCTCTCCACAAGGCATTATTGATGTGTACTACAATCCAATCTTCCAAATCGGGAGTCAACTGATTCTGAACGATAAAATCTTTTGCCAACGTTCGCAGTTGATTGACCGAAAGAGGGGGAGAAAGATTCTTCTCTTTCATGAAACAAGCCACCTCAACACGCAATTTATCGCGGGTCGAACGTTCGGTAGGTATAGTGGGTTGGACTGTCATTATGCAGCGGTAATTATATCAGTTGATCGGATTGGACGATTTGTTAACCATAGGCGCCAAAACCGAAGAAATAGTTCTTTTTGACAAGAGCGAAGATAGCATCTTTTTCAGGAATAGCCTTCTCTTTCATGTCGTGTCCTGCCTGAACACGCATTTGGCGAAGCTCTTCCATAAAACGCGCACGTCCGCTGGAATCGATGGCATGGTGCTCTTCAAGAAATGAGAGCAACTTGTCGGGGTTCTCTAATAAAATACATCCGCGAGAAGTTTCAGCAGTCATCTTTCTCAATCCGGCAAGGAATTCCGATTGCTGGAAAATCTCGGTTAGGTTTGACGCGTCTTCGTTGAGAAAGTCGGTGGCCGCTTGAAGCGGAGGACAGAACTCAATCGCACCATTGGGAGCGATATGATGACTCAACCCAACCGCACCGGGGCATAGCGCTTGGCCTTTGTCGTCCCAATAAGCATCAACGATCATAACCGGAGCAATAGGACGCTGCTCTACCATAAATTGACGAAGACGGTGAATCTCTTCTTGAGTCAACGCGTTGTCTGGATCGGGATCCGGACCGACAGGGCGGTAGATGTAGTACCACAAATAGTGTATCCCCTTAGCTGCGACCAAATCAAGGTACTGTGGCGTAACCAGATCATCTAGACTGGAGCGACAAATACTTGCCGCGGCACCGAGAATAAGGCCCTCTTTACGACACGCTTCGACTCCTCTGAGTGTTTTGGCGAAGACATCGTCTCCTCCTCGACGGTGATCGCTTTCTCGCTCCAACCCCTCAATGCTGAAAAGCGGAGTGACATTACCTGCTTCACGCATCTGACGTGCCTCTTTTGCTCCTATCAAGGTACCGTTGGTAAAGAGTTGGAAATAACAATCGGAATGGGATTTGAAAATATCAAACAACCCTTCGTACATCAATGGCTCACCCCCAAGTATTCCAAAGAAATAGGATCCTTGCCGTTTGCTCTGCTCGATAATTCCATTGAGTTGCTTGATGGTTAGTCGAGACTTGGGCTTTTGCGAAACCCAACATCCCGAGCAGGACAAATTACAACTGCTGGTAACCGAAATCATGACAAACGCCGGAAAGAAGGGTTCTCCCCTTTTTATCCGTCGCTCAAATCGCGCTATATTGATCAAGTTACGCATCCCAAAATTGTAGCAAAATTTCCACAAAATACGAAGTCGGCATTGCTTCAACATTTGGAAAGATAACTTAAGAATATGGAGTATTGAATTTATCATTCGGAGTATCTATATGTATGTATCAAGTAAAAAGAGAGGTGGGAGAACAAATGGAAACAGGAGAAATACTACTTTAGAATCTTACGTCCTATCTGACGACGTTTTTCAAGTCGATCGCGCAACGATTGATTGAGCATAAATTCACGACCCACCACCACCTCTTCTTCCAATTCGAGGCCTCCATTAACAGGAGATTTGGAATATTTGGGGAAAATAATGGCCGATGATGGACAGTTGCGGGCACAAGCCGGACAGTTGTTTTTGCAATGGGAAGGATTCGTTACATGAACTACCCCATCGGTTATGGTATAGACTCCGAAGAGACAAAAGTCGAAACATTTGCCGCAATCGGTACAACGATCGCGGTCAATAAGCGGATACCACGCCTCCCAATCAGGAGTGGACGGCGCTGTCAGTGAGATGGATTGCTCGGGGACCTCATTAACCCCCATGGAATGAAGAATGGATGTAAAGGAAGAGGCTCGAAGATTGAAATACGCTCCTTTAGGAGAGACTCCCCGCCACGAGCAGAATGACTGAAACACTCTCGGATGGCAGGCTATAACACTATGTTGGGCGATGTCGGCAAATTGATCAGGATCTACGGCCGCGATCCGGCATAGATCGTCCACAACCCGAATCTCATGTTCGGATTTTTCAAGTGCAGACATCAGATTGGTGATCGTATTCAAATCAAACAAATCACGATGGGCACAACGACAAAGAGTTATTTTCATACGACGATAGGGTTAGTGGCTTATTTATTGGGAAGATATCCGCCGCAGGGGCGAATATCTTCCGTTTTATGGCTAAGAGAGAATAGCGGGATGCTCCTTCAATGTTTTGAGGATCAACTCGCCAAAAAGAGTATTCACCCAAGCAAACCATTTACGGGTAAAATCTTTGGGATCGTTCACGTTAAATGATTCGTGCATGAATCCTGTGTCGGCATCAGTATCTCTGAGGGTAGTTATACATGCCTCAATCTCCTTGGGATCATTGCTGGTCATCGCCTTCATGATAAAACTCATGGGCCACGCATATCCGAGTCCAACGTGGGGACCTCCAATACCGGCGACATATTTTCCTTCAAAGAAATAGGGATTGGCTTTACTCCAGATAAGTTTACGGGTGTTTTGATAAATAGGATCGTCGATTCCGGCATATCCCAAGTAGGGAATTGAAATCAAACTGGGAATATTGGCATCATCCATAGTAAGAGAGTTACCAAAACCATCCACCTCGAACGCATAGACTTTACCAAACCCTTCGCGCTCAACCACTCCATAGGTGCGAATAGCGGCATCAACTTCATTGGCAAGCTGCGTGCACTCTTCGGCAAAAGCATCGCGTTTGGTAACCGCTTTTGATATTTCTGACAACTGACGAAGAGAAACCACCGCGAACATATTCGAAGGAATAAGGAATCCGAATGTGGACGAGTCATCGGACGGACGGAACGATGAAACTATCAGACCGACTCCCTTTACAGGACTGCCATATCCCTTATTCATCAAACTATCGGTAGGATGAGCTGTGACACGCTGAAATTTATAGGGTCCCAGACTGTCTTTGCGTTGCTGCTCCTTGAATGTTTTTACAACTGTTTCCATTGCTTTGATCCATTCGGTATCAAAAACGGAGGCGTCACCGGTCATCTTCCAGTAGTTGTATGCCAAACGAATCGGATAGCACAATGAATCGATCTCCCACTTACGTTCATGCAGCTCGGGCTTCATATCGGTAAAATCGGACTTCCACTCACTGCCTGTAGGTCCCTCGTTAAAGGCATTGGCATAAGGATCGATGTTGATACACTTGGTTTGACGATACACCAATCCGCGAACCACCTGCTGCAATTCTTTGTCCTCTTTCATCAAAGGGAGATAAGGCCATACTTGAGCCGTAGAGTCACGCAACCACATGGCATGAATGTCTCCTGTGATGACAAAAGTATCAGGTTTGCCGTTTTCTACTTTAAAACGAACCGTTGTGTCGAGCGTATTGGGAAAACAGTTTTCAAACATCCAAGCCAACTTGGGGTCTTTCAACTGTTTCTTCACCCGTACGATAGTGGCCTCGACAGCCTTCGATACAAACCCTCTTTCGCCCAATGCAGGACGATGAGAAACATAACTTAGGGTCTTTGATGAATTGGCGTCGGATGCGATGCCAGGGAATGACGATACGGCTACTCCTGCTGCGAGTAACCCACTTTTCTTAAAAAAATCTCTGCGTGTTATCATATAAATATTCTAGTAAAGGAATGTAAAATCGAACGTAAAGGAATTTCTCCATTAACCTGTCTGAGGATAGATATCAACACCGAAATCATATCGGAGCCTCCGACCGAAGAGGCAGGGACGAGTATTCTCCCCTCATATCCTGTAAGATGCAAAGATAGTATTTATTTTTTACGGAAATGCAGGCCAAAATAAAATTTGGTTTATTGACCATAGGTTGGTATATTTGCGAGATTAAACCAACCTCATCATCGAACAGTCAAAAACTAAAAACATAACCCGTATGAACATCAAAGGAACTGTATTACTGACACTATTTGCTCTGCTGTCACTGAATGTTTCCGCACAACTTATAAAAGTCATCGAGGGTGACGGTAAATACGTCGAAAAAGAGATCGAGATTGACCACTTTACAGAAGTATCCCTATCGCATGCGTTCAATGTTATTTATACGCAAGACAAAAGCATGGCTCGCAAAGTTAAGATTCGGGCGGAAAAAAACATGATGGACCTTGTTCAAGCGGTAACAAAAAAGGGAAAGCTCTCTCTTTCTATGAAGAAAGCCCTTAATGTGGATTACGGAGTGGTATTTGTCTATTGCTCATCAGAGGAACTATACAAAATTAGAAATATGGGTAGCGGTGTTTTTGAAGTAAACGGAACATTGAATACACCAAAACTCGAT
>JBKEBB010000166.1:0-3326 GCA_047972845.1 Bacteroidales bacterium | reverse complement strand
TTTTCTTGATTTTTCCCATAACAAAAAAGTTTATTGAAACGAATTTCAATAAACTTCTCTGAAATCAAGTATGTACGGGTGTTTCAGCTACATTTCACCAACCATTTTTGGCATATATACCCTCATTTTATGATACAACTAAATGGGGTTACTTCAATAGATCAGGGCGAAGTTGTTTGGTTCGTTCAATAGCTTGATCATGTTTCCATTCGTGAATCTTTCGTTCATGTCCAGACAATAAAATTTCTGGCACTTTCCATCCGTTATAATCTGCCGGACGAGTGTAAACAGGCGGAGCAAGTAGATTATCCTGAAACGAATCCGATAATGCACTCTGCTCATCTCCAATAGCACCGGGAATCAATCGTATTATCGCGTCAGCCATCACAGAAGCGGCCAATTCACCTCCTGTAAGTACATAATCACCGATCGAGATCTCACGAGTGATCAAATGTTCACGAATCCGATAGTCGATTCCTTTATAATGTCCACAAAGGATTATTAAATTATACTTCAACGACAGTTCATTCGCCACCGATTGATTAAACAGCTCTCCGTCAGGCGATGTATAAATCACTTCATCGTAATCACGTTCCGATTTGAGATGAGAAATAGCTCGATCAATAGGTTCGATTTTCATCACCATACCAGCCTCCCCTCCAAACGGATAATCATCCACCCGTCTATGTTTGTCGGTCGAATAATCCCGAAGATTATGAAGGTGAATCTCTGCCAAATTCTTATCCTGTGCTCGTTTCACTATGGAATGTTGAAACGTTCCTTCAATAAGTTCCGGCAATACGGTAAGTATATCAATGCGCATACAATTATCTGTCAATAAATAAAATAGGACAACTATCAGCCATCTATCAAATTCCTTGAATTAAAGGACTCCTTTGGTAGAGGGCAACTCCTTCGAATGGATGTCGCGACGGATTGCCATTCGCATCGCACGGGCAAACGCTTTAAATATTCCCTCAATCTTATGATGTTCGTTACTCCCTTCCGCTTTGATATTCAGGTTCATTTTAGCCGAATCAGATAGTGATTTGAAGAAGTGGTAAAACATCTCCGTAGGAACATCTCCGATCCTTTCTCGGCTGAACTCCACATCCCACACCAACCAAGGACGACCTCCAAAGTCAAGGCTCACACTGCATAGACAATCATCCATGGGTAACGAAAAGCCATATCGCTCCATCCCCAATTTTGAACCAACAGCAGCCAATAGAGCATCTCCCAAGGCAATGGCGGTATCTTCCACCGTATGGTGTTCATCTACATGCAAATCGCCTTGAACCAACACATCCAGATGAATTCCTCCGTGTTTGGCAATCTGATCAAGCATGTGGTCAAAAAAACCAAGTCCCGTATCAATCTTCGAAGGAGTCGTATTGTCAAGGTTAACGCTGATATGTATATCGGTCTCTTTTGTTTTTCGGGATATTGAGGCGGAACGTTCTGTCACCACCGAATTGATCTTTACCTCCTGATCGGCTACAACCACGGGATTGGGATACTGCTTCATGGCTTGGATCAACATCTCATTCTCCATTGAAGTACCTATCGTAATACGCAAACAGCCTTCGCACAGAGTCACCGAGTTGCGATTACGAACAATGATCCCTTGATTCATCAAATAGGTATAAACCCCCACCGCGTCTTCCACTTTAACAAGTATAAAGTTGGCATCCGAATCATATATTTTCTTCGTATAGGTGAGCTCTGCAAGCTCTTTAGTCAGTTTCTCTCTTTCCAATAGAAGTATTTCAACCAACTCCTTCACCTCTTCCGCTTTGTACAACATCTTCAATGCTTCGCGTTGCGTAAGCGCGTTTACATTGTACGGGTATTTGATCTTGCTGAGTATTCCGATAATCGGTTGCGAAGCAAAAGCCATTCCCAGACGGATAGCCGCGCTTCCCCATGCTTTTGAAAAGGTTTGAAGAACAACCAAGTTGGGATAGTTTTCAAGTTCCTTCAGAAAAGTGGGTTGAGATGAAAAATCAATATAGGCTTCATCCACAACAACAATTCCATCAAATCGTTTCAATAAATGTTTAATCTCGATAGGAGAGAAGGAGTTTCCGGTAGGGTTATTGGGTGAACATATAAATATAAGTTTGGTGTGATTGTCAACTGCCGCGAGAAGAGCCTCCGTATTGATCGAGAAATCGGAGTTCAAACGCACTTTATGATACGCCACATTGTTTATATTGGCACAAACCTCATACATTCCATAGGTAGGATCTATCGCGACCACATTATCAACTCCGGGTTCACAAAAGGCACGATAAAGCAAATCGATTGCTTCGTCGCTTCCTACTCCTAAAAAAATTTGTTCTTTACGAACCCCCTTTACCTCTGCAATCTTCTCCTTCACATTCCATTGCATCGGATCGGGATAGCGATTGTATGGGCGATTGTATGGGTTCTCATTCGCATCCAACGACACCAGAGCCTCGCCCTTATATTCATCTCTTGCCGATGAGTAAGGCTTCAAATTCAATATATTGGGACGAACCAGACGGTTCAAGTCAAATAGTTGTGACATATCAATACAAGTTGTATAATTAACGATTTAATCGAATGGATACAGCATTTTTATGTGCGGTTAGTTGTTCCGCTTCAGCCAATGTTTCAATTACCGGTCCAAGTTGTTGCAGCCCCTCTTTACTGATATGCTGAAAAGTAATCTTTCTTACATAAGCATCCATGTTCACCCCACTATACATTCGCGCATATCCGTTGGTTGGCAATGTGTGATTGGTTCCAGATGCATAATCTCCGGCACTTTCGGGCGTGTATGGGCCAAGAAATACCGAACCCGCATTGATTATTCGATCCACATAACTTTCATAATCAACAGTCTGAATAATCAAGTGCTCGGGTGCATACTGATTGAGAAGATCGATCAACTCCTCTTTGTTTTTCATCAACACCAGTTTACTGTTTGCCAACGACTGTTGAATATATTCTTTGCGTGAAAGAGTTTCGGTTTGTTGTTCAATTTCGCGAATCACAGAATTAAGCAACTCCTCATCAGTTGTGAGCAGTATAGACTGACTATCGATTCCATGTTCGGCTTGAGATAGAAAGTCAGACGCCACATAAGCCGCGTTGGCCGATGGATCGGCCACAACCATCACCTCTGATGGTCCGGCGGGCATATCGATAGCCACCTCATTCAGACTAACCAATTGCTTGGCTGCTGTGACATACTGATTACCCGGTCCGAATATTTTATATACCTTAGGCACAGATTCCGTACCATAAGCCATTGCCGCAATTGCTTGTGCTCCTCCGAGCTTGAATATTTTGCTTAC
>JBKEBB010000097.1:0-7990 GCA_047972845.1 Bacteroidales bacterium | reverse complement strand
GAAGGATTGGGACGAGTCGCTTGATCTGGGCAATGGAATGACGATCCATACACTCACGGCACGACACTTTTCGGGACGAACCTTCAAGAGAAACAACACCCTGTGGCTCTCATTCCTGCTCGAAACACCTACTCGGAAGTTTTTTCTCGGCGGCGACGGCGGTTATGACAACCATTTTGCCGAGATAGGAGAACGATTTGGTCCGATCGACTTGGCGATTCTTGAGAACGGACAGTATAACATAGCGTGGCACGCCATCCATTGCCTTCCCCAAGAGACATTGAAGGCGGCCAAAGAGTTGCGTGCCAAACGAATGATGCCCGTACATTCTTCCAAGTTCGCTCTCGGTTTTCATGCGTGGTACGAACCGTTGAACGAAGTAAGCCGACTGAACCAAGAGTATCGAATACCCTTGGTGACTCCGATGATAGGCGAGGTGGTGAACTTAAACGACTCCACCCAAACGTTTACTGAATGGTGGAAGGAGATCCGGTAAATGGAGAATGATTCTATTGGAGAATATTAAGTGATTATCTATTCTATCTTAAGACTTTTCCATTTTTCAGTGATGTTTTCTTCTCCCTTAAAATAGTTAACCTTGGCTCCGTTGGAGAAAACCTCCATGGTGGGCGCGATCAGTAGCTTGTCCGAATCTGGATATTCGCAGAGATCAAATCCGAGATAGGTTCGGATGTCCAGAAACAAGCACGGCTCTTGGGTGTGGTTGTATAATTGGTGGGCTCCTGTTTCTCCTTTCTCAAAAAAGAGCAGATCGCCACTTTTTACCATCTCCAAACCGCTTGGAGTTCTGAGTGTAGCTGAGCCTGATATAATCACAAACAGCTCTTCGGCATAGCGGTGAAAATGGTATGGTGCCGAGTATTGGCCGGGATTCAACTGCCTCAAATCAAAATTGAGATTCTCCGGATTGACACCTTGTTTGATTCGCGAAATATCTGTCCATATTCTGAAATGGTCGATCTTGTTCGGATTTTCATGGAACTCTCTTTGTTCCGCTCGCAAAATAGTGGCCATGTTGTAATTGGTTTTAGATGGGCAATTCGTATTTTCCTGATAGAATGTGAGCTGAATATTGATCTTTGTATTGAATCTATTTCAACGTTTTTTTGAATCGAACAACGGTCAATATATATGGAAGTTGATCCGAGTTATTCACGTCAATGACCATCGGGATTAGTTTTCCTATTCGAGGAGCGTTGATACAGTCTGTTTTTATTGTTTCGGGGATATCCAATGAGGAAACCGCTTCGAGGTGTTTTTCGGTGAAGTAGAAACCAAGCTTGAAGAAAGTATCCCAGATGGAGAGCCAACAGACTGTTTTCTTTTTGTGGATCACCTTTGCGAGCCACGCTTTGCCATCGTTGTAGTATCTCCACTCAATGGTGAGTCCATATTCATCGTTTGTAATGGTGGAGCGAAACGATTCCAATGCGGAGAAAACCGAATCGCCGAGAGCATCCTTAAGAACCGTGTCGGATGGGAATATCTCCGGATCCTTTAACAGCATGAGAGTATCCATATTTTTGGTTGATTAATTAGCGATCAAAGATATACTCTTCGAATTAATAATCGGTCAACAGGCTTATGTTTTTTTAATTCTCAGTGTATGCAGTGTTTTCAATCATGCTTTAGTATATAAAAAGGGAGTAATCCTTCATCAATGAATGTATTCAACCATTCTCGATGAAGAGACTACTCCCTTAACACATACACACATTTATTTGCCTTATTCTGATCGGATGTCTCCGAAAAACGAGCGCGGGATAGATTTGGGTACATTCTTCAATCGATCGCGTGACCAAGCGCTTTCGGTCAAATTGGTAGTCCCGATTCGTATCCGTTGTTTTGACCTCGTTAATATTCACTCCTTTCAGGTAGGCGATACTAGATAAGGTTATTTCACTACGCCGACAAACGCCACGGCTGCTCCGTTTTGTTGTCCGGCTTTTAACGTTTCGATGTGTGTGCCATCCTCTTTAAAACGGTTGATGTCTTGTCCCATCTGCTGGGTTAGGAATACTTCATTGGTGAGCGCGTTGACTGAAAGTTTGTAGGCAAACATCAGTTTGGTGGTGCTGGTGGTGAAATCTGTTACCGATTTGTCGAAAATCGAGATTTTCTTCAACATTCCATCAAACGTATTCCAATCGGTAGCGGTGGCATATACATAATTCTTTCCGGCAGCGATGTTTTCGGCGGCAATATCAAAGGTGTGAACCACCTGTTTAGTTGTCGGATTTAGGATATGAATATTGGCGGGAGCTCCTGAAGCCGGGCCACTCCATACTGAGGCGGTGTTGAGATATAACTGACCGTTTCCGACATTGAGAATATTGGTGGGATTGTAGGGAACGGTGATTGTTTCGGTTTCTGCGAAACGCGCGATATCTACCACCGAAACGGTATTGTTGGCACCTTGTCCCGAATTGCACACATAGAGCGACTGTCCAAATACACAAAGTCCTTCGGAGAAGGTGCCTGAAAGTCCGGCTACGGAGGTGGCAAATGTAGCGGTGTCAATACGCGCTACCGCTCCTGAGTAGAGTGATACATACACTTTGCCCTGATGGGAAGTGAGACGACGAGGTTGCTGGCTTGTTGATTCGCGAGTGATTTCGATCTCCTTGAGGGTTTCACCCGTAGTAGGATTGATAACTCGAACCATACCACCACCTGTAGTTGTGCCGGTCATGGCACAATACATTTTCGATCCGTAGATGATCAGGTCATTGGGTGTTTCCCCATAATTTTGGAACCGTTTCTCATTGTTTCGCACAAATCGGTCGGTGGCGGCGTTGTAGTCGAAATAGACCAATTGACCGTTGCCGTTGCCCATTGTTCCTTCGGAGAGCACGTATAGCCCGACGGTAACCGTTTTACCCATTGTTACAGTGGTGCCGTCGCTCATGTAAAACAGAATTGTTCCACCCACATCCACGATGCTTACGATAGCAGGAGCGTTGCTGCCGTCAGATCCTTCGGCTTTCACTCCTGTGTTTACATCGTTCAAGTACCAATAGCCACCAATGATAGAGAGGGTGGGCGATGTGCCGTCCTGTCCGGTTGATTTTTTGCCGGAGTCCACACCATCGATAAACCAGTTTCCATTAGCGCCAACAGTGATTACGGGAGTATGTCCGTCGTTCCCATTTTTAATCACAATTTCGCTTTCGTTCGAGAAGACAATCTTGTAGCCATTGTCGGTGTTGACAATGGAGCTAATAGTCAACTTCTTTTCCAGCGCGTTGAGCAACGACTGATAGGTGGCCAACAATTCGGCCTGACGCTGCTGTTCTTTCTTCAGGTCGTCGTACTTCTTGTTCAAATCATCAATGTCGTCCTTATAGCAACCGTTGAGGATCAATGTCAGAGAGAGTAAGAATGCAATTTTTCTCATACAATTAATTATTATTTTTGGGTTAGTAATTCAAAAGTCTTTTTAGCGATCAAAAGGAAAATCCGACTTATTCGGGTTTTCCTGAGTGATTATAATAATGCCCATTGTTGGGGGTAAGCTATGGTTTTACATATTGTCCGTCAACCATATTTTGATAGGTAGGATTGTAGCCATTTGCCGTAACTTTCCACTGGTCTGGGGTGAATGAAGAGATTGAATTCTTCAATCCGGTGAAGTCGATCAATCCGGTACTGTATGAGATAGTTACTCCCTTTACATTTTCCAATGCCGAGAATCCGTTGAGATGGGTCAATTTGGTGTTGGGATAATAAGAACTGAATCCACCCAAAGTCAATGTCCCATTTACCGTTTTAAGAAGGGGCATTTGAAGGGTTTCGAGGTTGTTCGCGTTGTAAGCACCGATCGTAATATCTAAATTGCCATCAACCGACTCCAACGCCGGCAAAGAGAATGTCTGCAATACGGCAACACCTAATGTCGCGGCTCCTGTCTTTTTCAAAGCAGGGAGTTCAATCTGTTGAATTCCGGCGGAAGTAGAGAGATTGAATGTTCCAACAACCTCTTCCAACAGAGGCATGCGGAAGGTGGCGAAGTTGTAAAGGCTCAAGGAGAGGTTGCCGTTTACCTTTTTCACGTTTAGCGCACGTAGCGCAGCCGTGGTTTGGTTCATCGAATAGGTAAGATTCTTGACCTCCTCAAAGCCCTCCATGGCGGATATGTTGCATTGATCGAGGTTCAGATTGCTATCGAAGAGTTTGGCTCCCTTTATGGTTAACGAAGTAGAAATATTGGAGAGGGTAAGGGTGTTCTCTACCTGAAGGGTTCTTATGTCGATCTCCTCAATGGAGGAGAGTCCGTTGCCATAGATTCCCAGATTGTTTACCTTCGAAAGAGAGAATCCGGTAAACCGTTTGAACGGGATTTGCGAGAGAATAAGATCACCTCCTACACTTTCCAGATTGGAAAGTCCACTCAATGAAGAGTCCTCAAGCGCGGGCCATCCAGACAGATAAAGGCGGCCTCCTACCGTTTTCAGGCCCTTTAATCCTTGGATGTCTTTAAGTGTTGTCATCGATCCGATCAATAGTTCTCCGATTATTTTGGTCAAAGAACCGAGTCCATCCAGATTTTTGATCAGAGGATTGTTTTCTATACGGCAATTTCCCCGAATGGTGTGAAGCGCGGAGAGCTCCATTGTCTCGAGTAGCGAATTGGCTGAGATGGTGACATTACCCAACGTTGTTTTGAGTGCAGGCATTGTCAGCGAGATCATCTTGGGCAGACTGGTGATGGATATGGTAGTCGCATTTGTGAGAAGTGGCATATTGACGGTAGTAACCTCTTTCCAATTGGAGATAGAGATATCTCCTCCTACTTTTTCGAGTGACGGAAAATCGATGGCACGAAGTTTGTTCACACTCCAACCTCCTGTGATACTCATTGATTCGACGATCCGTTTGAGTTTTGGAAAGGAGAGTGTGACAATGGAGTCTGACGCGGCGATTTGGAATCCGCGGTCAATGGTGGTCAACTCAGGAAAATTGAGGCTCTCTACCTGCGATTGAGTAATTGACAACCCCGAAACCAAAGATGTTAAGAGGGGAAAAGAGATCGATTTGAGTTTTTTGTTTTGGTTGATCAGAAGGGCGCCTACCTTCTCCAGATTTTCTAATCCGGAAAGATTTTCTCCGGCAAAAGTGGGATTGATGGTCAGACCCTGTTTGATCACTTTCAGTCCTACAAGAGGTGCCAGAGAGAAGATCGAGTCAGCTCCTGCGGATGTCCCAATGGTTAGGCTTCCGTCTATTTGCGAGAGTTGTAAGGCGGCTAATGTCTCTACATCGGCTTGATTGAGAAGGAGGATATCGCCCTCTTTAGCAATTATATTCCGTTTAACGTCATAGGCGTATATCTTTTTTGCTCCGTTGAAGGATGTGACTGTGAAGGTTTGTTTGGCGTCCCAATCGGTAACGGTTGCGGGATCGGGTTCGATGCGGGCGTTTTCACTAATGGAAAAAAGAATGGTAGCACCCTGTAGAGATAGATTTTCTGGAGCAGTGATAAGGATGCTGTCTGTGGAGATGATCGCGCTCAAGGTCAGGCTTCCCTGTTTTAATTGAAACGTCGAGATAAAATTGTCGCTTCCGGAAAACAGATCGGCCTCTTTGTTGCAGCTGTTGAGGCATACTAGAGCGAACAACAATAGCAGTCCGGATTTAATAGTATTCATGTTTTATATTTTGTATTTGATGTTGAGAAATTCACCTGTCAATCGAATAATTGTCCCGTTGGGGCTGATTGATTATTGGATTGATAGGATTGGTCTTCTTTGAATCTGATTAATATATCTTATAGACTAAGGTTTGGTCCACAACCCGTTTTTCAACTCTTCGTAAGTAGGGTTGTAGTTGTTGTCGGTAGCTTTCCATCCGGAAGGTTCGAGGGAACGGAAAGCCTCTTTCAATCCTTCGAACGATTCGATGGCTTTCTGATAGGTTATTTCTATTGATCGAACATTTCGCAACGAGGAGAATCCGTTCAGATTCTTCAAAAGAAGATTCGCGTTTGATCCGCCGTAGCCATGCAGCAACATTGCTCCGCCGATGGTGTGGAGTGCCGGAAATTGAAGAGCCTCGAGACTGCGATCGGCACGATACCCCGTTCCGAGTTTGAAGTTCCCTCCCACCGTTTCCAGCATGGGAAAGCTCAATGTGCGTATCTTTTGTGATCCAACAGACAGATCGAAGTCTCCTCCGATCTTCTTCAATCGGTCAAATTCCAATTTTTGATCCGGACTTTGATCCAGTCGAGCAAAATAGAAGTTTCCTCCTATCTCCTCCAGATCGGGCATAGAGAACCGCTTCATGTTGTTGTTTTCCACTCGGAAGGATTTGTTAATCTTCTTGATTCCTCGGATATGCGCTGTGTCCATTGCCGATACGTATCCATCGAGCGATAGCGAATCGACTTCATGAAACCCTTGCAGTTCGGGGAAATTCGGATATCCGTTGCTGTAGGTGGCTCCGCTTGATGAAATAGTCAGCGTGCCTTGAAAAAGATCGTCGCCGATTATTTTAGCACGGATGGCGTTGGCCATGACCTTGAGCTCACCGAGATTCACGTTACGAACATCAATTTCCGAAGGAAGGGGTGCATTGCGGATATCAATGGAGAGTTTTTTGATGTACTGAAGCGAAGCAGGGAACTCAACACTTGTCATTTTTGTAAGTTCGTAGATAAGGAACTCCCCATCTACCCGTTCGAGTGATAGGAAGTCGGCAATCCCGTTGATGAGTGCCGAGCGTAAAGTCAGTTTGTCGGCAACGGTTTTCAGTTTGGGCAATTCAATCACACGGATCACCTTTGAATCGACAATAAACGAATAGGTTTCGACTAGCGACGGGAAACTTACCTCCGTGAGATAAGCCGTGGAGGGAATGGTGATGATTCCGGTGGATTTCTCTAGTTTGGGGGCAATGATTACCGATAAAAGTGTGAGTTGGTTGAAGTTCATGTCGCCTACTGTTTTGAGTTCGGGGAGTTCGATCTTTGTGACGTTTTTGAAGTAGGTGAACGACACTCCTCCCGCTTCTTGAAGAGAGGGAAATGTGATGCGAGTCATCATCGCGTTGGAACTGCTGGTGGTATTGAAAGTGATCTTTCCTCCTACCGTTTTTAGATTAGGGAAACGTACCTCGCCCAAAGGGGAATCGAGTGTAAGTGCTTTTTTTACAGAGATAAGAAGAGGAAAATCGGCTTTTCCTATCAATGTGTTTTTGATGTAAATGTCTCCGGCCCTTTTTAGCGACGATAATGAAACCGACTCAAGGTTAGGTAGGCCGTCCATCCGAATTTCTCCTCCAACGGACTCCAACTTTTTCAGTCCGGTAAGTGTACTCCCCGAATAGGTGCGGTTTATGATCAGAGAATAGGCGATCTCTTTCAGCTGCGATAGAGGGGCGAGTGAGGTGATGGGGTCGGTTCCGGCGGCGCGTCCGATCACCAAGTTTCCTTCGATAGAGGTTATACCTTTAGATCCAAACGCATCTACATCGGCCTGCGTTTCCAACAGTACAGTTTCGCCATTTTCGATGTTTGTTCGAACAATGGTGTATTTATAGCGAGTCTGAGTTCCGTTGTGAGCGGTAACGGCAAATAGTATTTCGCTGTTCCATTCGATGATGGTAGCCGGATCAGGATAAATCTGGGTGTTCTCACTTAAAAGGATGGTGGCTGAAGCTCCGTCGAGCGAAAATCCCTCTGGGACCTTTACGGTGATCACATTGTCGGATATGACAGCATTGAATACCGAATTGCCCTGCTTGAGAGAGAATGAGGAGACGTAGTTGTCCTTACCTTTAAACAGACTCTCCTCTTTAGCACAGGAGGCGAGCAGCATAACTCCCAAGAGAAAGAGAGTCAGTATATAGTTGGGTTTTATTTTAGTTTGCATGTTTCTTATTCATTTACGGATTAAAAATTCAGGTTGGTAGGACATCCCGGTTCGGTGGATATCTCTCCGACAGCCGCTCCCTTACCTGCCATTCCGGT
>JBKEBB010000032.1:0-3319 GCA_047972845.1 Bacteroidales bacterium | reverse complement strand
CCAGTAGTTATGATCAGTGCCACCGGAATAGTTGGCATTTCCCAACGAAATATTAAAATCCCACAACGCTAATCTAAACAGACCACCATCTTTACTGTCTCGATATTTATACATCGGGGTGCTCAATCGATATCCATCGACATTTCTTGCCAGCTCTTGAAAAATCATGTAGTTTACAAACGATTGCACATGTATATACTTTCTATATCCATTAGCAGGTTCTGTGTAATCAGGTTGCAGAAACGAACTTTCCATTTCATGAATCCGATTGTCAATAAACTCTTTTTGAGCAGGAGAAATTGGATCATCCCACGCGGGTTCCTTGTACTGATAAATCGGATGGTAGGTATATGTTTGTCCATCGTTATACTGACATGGGTATTGCGATGTGTAGTAAACAGGCTCGTCAGTTTCGATACGGTTGATCTCTACCAGATATCCTCCCGTCAGCTCATCGCCTGATTCTCCCGTTTTTTCCAATTCGAATCTCTTCTCACCGGGTCTTACACGTTCACCAAACAGATATACTCCATAATAGGTGCCATCGAGTACTAACTCACACAATCTAAGAGAAGGAACAAATTCGAAGTTACCACGTGCCAATCCAAAGATAAGCAAGTCACGGATCATACTTTTGTCGGCATATGGCGCCAACATTACCCAATCCGTATTGGCTCCCAATCCAAATAGGGAGACTGCCTGCTTTTTATCTGAAGCATTCTGGGTACGAATAGAATAGGGTTTTTTATCAGAAGCAGAGAAGGAAGTGTTCCCTCTATATTTCATTCCGACACGGCCTTTGTATTCAAAACGTTGATTGGGGTGTGAAACTGTGTCCGGATAATTCAATCCACCATTGTTATTCACAATATAAATGTCTCCATTGATCCGTGAGTCTTTCATGATCATCTGTTTATTCACATTGATAACTACAACCGGAAGAACGGTTCCACCAGACAACGAAACGGCTATGTTATTAGGAGGATAATTGTCCGCTCGCTGAGAAAACAGCGAGACGCAGGAAAAAATAAAAACAGTAAAAACGAGTAGTTTGTTTTTCATGAATGTAAGGTATTTAGTATTAAAATCATTTGGTTACAATTCTTTCACCCAGACGTTTAGCTAATTCCTTTCGAATCTCGTCATAGGATTTTAGTTCTTCCATGTATTCAATTGCTTTGGGATCATTTCTTTCACATGCCTCCTTCAGCAATCGATTAACCTGATTAAATTCGCTACTCAAAATCGCATTTTTCAATTCCAATATGGCTCGATAAGCGAAATGGTACAAATTATCCTCTTCGGTTTCTATCTTCTTATGCTTCGAATGCAATTTACTCAATTGATATCTGTCTTGAATCAAATCGACCGCCAACCTACTCATCTCACTACTGGGATGGTTACAAAAATATCGATTGGGCTCAAACGGTGCTTTTGCCGAATTGGCTACCGCCTCCTCAAACACTCTTCTGTAAAGAGGATGCTGAAACTCTATTTCATCCAATTGAAGCTCCTGTCTGATATAGTCAAGCAGTGAAAGAGAGACAAATTGAGTTTCATCGTCGTCGAGAGCCACTTCTATTATTTTCTCTCCATAACGAAAAATCAAGCGTATCAGATTTCTCTCAAACTGATCTCGGGAGGTATCTCGTTGAATCTTTACGGTTTCATTTGAAGCAGGGTGTCTGTAAGTGTCTGACTGTTGAATTGAGTTGATTGACTCTGTCAACGGAGAGTTGTCGATCAATAAATCGGCAGGTTGATCAGTCTGTTCTCCAGATCTCTCCACCAGTTGAGGTCGTGAAGCTTTCTCTTTATTAACAAGGATGGTTCGCTTTATCTCATTCAGCAACATCTGCTCATTCACCCCAAACAGCATACTGCACTCCTTGGCATATACCGATCGTTTGATACTATCAGGAATCAAGGCGATACTCTTCACCATATCAGTGATAAGTGCCGCCAATTTGATCGGATCCTTTCCGGATTCTTCAATCAGCAGGTTCGATTTAAAGCGAATGAAATCGGTCTCATTGGCTTTGATATACTCGATAAACTCACTGGCACTTCTTCCGCGGGCGAAACTATCGGGGTCTTCTCCGCCAGGCAATAACAACACCTTCACGTTCATTCCCTCCTGTAAAAGGAGATCGATTCCGCGGATAGAGGCCTTTATTCCGGCTGCATCCCCGTCATACAGCACTGTTATGTTTTCCGAAAACCGATGGATGAGCCGTATTTGTCCCGGGGTGAGTGCAGTTCCCGACGAAGCTACCACATTTTCAATTCCTGCCTGATGCATCGATATCACATCGGTGTATCCCTCTACTAAGTAGCAGCAATCACTTTTTACGATGGCCTGTTTGGCAAGATAGAGTCCATACAGTTCACTGCTCTTATGATAAATCTCACTATCGGGGGAGTTCACATACTTGGCTAATTTGGCATCGCTTTTCAGCACCCGCCCACCAAACGCGACCACTTTTCCGGAGATTGTATGTACAGGAAACATTACCCTCCCTCTGAATCTATCGGCCTGATAATTATTTTCTCCAAATACCGAGAGTCCGGTCTTCTCAAGAAACTCTCTTTTGTATCCTTTGATTAGAGCTGTCGAGGTAAATCCATCGTGTTGTTCGGAACAGTATCCCAACTGAAATTTACGAATAATATCGTCACGAAATCCTCTTTCGTGAAAATAGGTCAATCCAACTTCCTTCCCTTCAACCGTATTGGACAAGGTGTCGGAAAAGTATTGTTGTGCAAAGGCGTTGATAATAAACATCGACTCTCTATCACTGATGGACTGTCGCTGTTCGTCGGTCAACTCTTTTTCAACGATTTCAATGCCATATTTCTTGGCAAGATAGCGAAGAGCCTCCGGATAGGTCAACTGCTCGTGTTCCATTATAAAATGGGCGGCATTGCCACCCTTTCCACAACTGAAACATTTACATATACCTCTTGATGGAGAGACACTAAAGGAGGGCGTTTTTTCGTCGTGAAACGGACATAAGCCAATAAAGTTCACCCCCCGCTTACGGAGTTGTACAAAATCAGATACTACATCCACTATCTGGACAGTATCCATTATTCGATCTATTGTCTGTTTATCGATCAAGATGAGATAATCTGGTTGTTTTTACATTACAAATGTACATGATTTTTCACAAAGAAAACAGAGAAAACCTACTCCCATTTGATTCTTTAATGATTATCCGCTAAGGGTATATAAACAGATCTGATTTTCTCTTTAAATAGTTAAATAAAAACGGATTTGGAACTATCACTCTCTTTTGTGATATCATTTTTTCTATGC
>JBKEBB010000006.1:0-3909 GCA_047972845.1 Bacteroidales bacterium | reverse complement strand
TGATCGATTCATGCCCCATCATCTGCTGGATCGCTCTTAAGTTGGCGCCATTGCGGAGCAGGTGGGTAGCAAATGAATGGCGGAAAGTGTGCGGACTGATGGTCTTGGTAATTCCCGCTATTTCAGCCTGCCGCTTGATCATGATCAGAATCATCACACGGGTCAACTGCCCTCCCCTCCGATTAAGGAAAAGAATGTCGCCCGCCTCCTTTTTTATATCCAACCGATTACGATCGATCATATAGAGGTCGATCTCCTTGAGGGCGGTACGTGAGATGGGAACGAGACGCTGCTTGTTGCCCTTTCCGATCACACGGATGAACTGCTCTTCGGCAAACACATTTGAGATTTGAAGATCGACCAGTTCGGAAACACGCAACCCACAACTGAACAGTGTTTCGATAATGGCACGATTTCGTTGTCCTTCGTTGGTGGATAGGTCGATGGAACGGATGATGGCGTCGATCTCCTCCACACTTAACACCGTAGGCAGATCGCGCATGATTTTGGGAGATTCGAGCAATTCGGATGGATCGGATTCGATCAACCCTTCGAGCAATAGAAACCGAAAAAAGGAGCGCACTCCTGCCAACACACGAGCCCGCGAACGGGACGAGATGCCCATATCGTACAACTCCGCCATGAAGTGGGACAGGTGGTCGATGGTTACCCGGGCATAATCGAGTTTCTGTTCTTTGAGAAAAACAATCAGCTTGTATAAATCTTCCTCGTAGGCCGCGATGGTGTTTTTGGAAAAAGATTTCTCAATACGCAGATATTGATGGTAACGGTCAGCCAGTTCAATCCAGTCGTTCATCTTACATAATTGGTTTAGTCAACATGCGAGGGTCGTATCATTCAACCTAAGAGCATACCTTCGGGTCAACGACTCGGGTCTATTCTCCTATTCGGATAGAGGGAGCTGTTCGCCTCCGGAAGAGACCATCTCCGCCACCCGATCGAAAATTCCGAAAAGCTCCTCTACCGTATCGGCACGCAACATAGCCACGCGGGTATCTCTGAAATTGGGTATTCCTTTAAACAAGGGGGTAGCTGCCAAGTGGCGACGAATATGTAGAATGCCTCTTCGCTCGTCGATCCGTTCCACATTGGTATTCACCATTCTCTTCATAATATCCAATCGCTCGTCGAAAGTCAATGGTGTGCAAGGCGTGCCGTGCTGTAAATAGTGCTTCACCTCTTTGAAAATCCATGGGCGACCGATGCTGCCCCTTCCAATCATCACCGCATCCACTCCGTAACGGTCGAAACACTCCTTGGCCCGTTCGGGCGAAGTGACATCGCCATTCCCAATGATTGGAATGTGTATGCGGGGGTTGGATTTCACCTCTCCGATAAGTGTCCAATCGGCTTCGCCGGTGTACATCTGACTGCGGGTACGTCCGTGTATGGCCAACGCGGCGATACCACAATCCTGCAACTGTTCGGCCAGCGTGGCGATTATTTTAGTATCCTGATCCCATCCCAAGCGGGTTTTAACAGTAACAGGAGTATTGACCGCCTTTACCACCTCACGAGTAATAGAGAGCAACTTGGGAATATCGCGCAACATACCTGCTCCGGCTCCTTTTCCGGCGACCTTCTTCACCGGACATCCGAAATTGATATCGATGATATCGGGATTGGACTCTTCGCACAGTTTGGCCGCCTCAACCATCGCGTCGGGCTCTTTGCCGTAGATCTGGATAACCACGGGACGCTCCTCTTCAAAGATCTGAAGTTTCTGGGTGGTACTATTAATGTTGCGAATCAAGGCGTCGCTCGACACAAACTCGGTATATACTAAATCAACTCCGAACTCCTTACACATGAGTCGGAAAGCTGGATCGGTCACATCTTCCATTGGGGCCAGTACAACAGGATACCGACCAAAATCTATCTTGCCTATTTTCATTGTTCAACGTATCTGTTCTGAATAACAACAGTGAGCGGGTTCGCGGCCCATTCATCGGTTGTTTTTAAGTATCTCGATTGCCCTTTCGAGAATGGTATCTACCTCCCTGTCCAAATCCTCCTTAGTGATACTGACCCACTCGTCGGGATCAATTCCAAATTCCATTTGATTCATATTCGGATCAAACATGGGAGAGGCGGAAAAACGGACAGACCATCCGTTGGGCAGCTCGGATGAAAAAGGAAGTCCCCCGCCGCCACCTGTTTTGTCTCCAATAACAGTCACCTGCGGAAGTTGGCGCATCACATTAGTGAAGTCGTTAGCCGCACTGTAAGAAGAACGGTTAGTCAGCAATACCACCTTCTTTTGGTAGCGATGGCGTGAAGAGGGGTTAATATATCGTGGATAGGGATCGGAGAAATCATCGTGTCCCCGTCCTGTTTTATGAACTATAAAGCCTACCAATACCCGCTCGTTGGTGAAACGGGACGCAATCACATCGACATTAGTCAGATCGCCTCCGCCGTTGTTGCGGATATCGATGATGATACCGTCGCAAACAGATAGCTTATACATGATTTGATCCAAATTGCTCTCGCCGACATTGTAGGAGAAGCTGGGATAATACATGTAGCCAATGTTGTCGGGAAGAATACGGTAACGAATCCCTCCTGCGATTTGGTAATCGTCTTTCATATATTTATCTTGAAGATGAGGGTAGAAATTGGGTGCATAGTCTTCAAACCAACTCCAATAGCGGGCGATGTCGAATGAGGAGTAGAGATTGGTGTGTCCGTCTTTCAACTCGGCAAGCATCTCTCCCAATATTTTAAACAGGGACTCGTCGGATATATTGTCCTTGATTCGGGCTGAATAACGATCGTGTACCTCATCCCAGTCTATCTGTTTGTATTTGAAGAAGCAGTAATGCTCATCCAGAATTTGCCACAATGCCTCAAAATTTCCCCGGGGAGTATTGGGCAGATCAATCTCATCCTTACATCCGGAAAGGAAGATCGAAAGGACAATAAGCAGAGATGTGAGGTAACGCATCGTGTAGTATTTAAAAAATGGTAAAACAATAACGAAGGAGATACGAAGACACAGCGAAGGAACTACGAAGACAACCTCTCCATCGGTTTGCTCTATATGAGTGCAAAAATACATGACTTTTTTCAGAAAGCCACACAACAAGATAAAGTTCAACGACAAAGGAGTCGAATCAATCTGTCATCAACCCAAACCCGATCGTCGAGAGAAAGAGTCACAACGGATTATTGGTCGAGATCACTTCGATAAGCCAACGGAGAGAGACCTTTGTTTTTCTTAAAAAACTTACCGAAAGCAGATTGATCGGAAAAGTTGAGATAGTCGGCAATCTGTTGGATAGTGAGGTTGGGATTTCGCAAACATATCTCGGCTTCGAACATCAGGGACTCAGCAATCCATTTATTGGCGGTCTTACCACTGAACTCTTTCAAAATGCGGGAAAGGTATTCGGTTGTTATGCTCAACTCTCCGGAATAAAACGAAACGGCATGCTGCTCTTTGCAATGCTTTTGCAAGAGCTGAAAAAACATGAACAGCAATTTATCTCGCCCCGGAGGATTAATCAGAATCCCCTTCCGAAGGGATTGGTAGATAAAGTTGTTCATCTCAAGCATAAATCCGCGCAACTCATTCATAATCATATCGCGCTGCCAGATGTGTTCGTTTCTATCAATATTCCATTCAATCCGACGGATGTAACTCTCCAACAGCTCAGCATCCTCTTCCCTCAAGTCGCGAACGGGACAGTTGCGCCATGTGGCACCATAAACGGCCGGCATGCGATTGTTCTGCATGATCTCAGCCAACAATTTACGCTCGACAACCAGACTGCACCCTACAAAATCATGCGAAATACGGACATCCTTTATCACGTGAAAACTCATAATGATGGCACGGGATAGATTGTCGGAAAGATGATAGGTGAAATTATCAATGGAAATATC
>JBKEBB010000370.1:0-3417 GCA_047972845.1 Bacteroidales bacterium | reverse complement strand
ATAATCCCTCTGACTGCGCCTGATATACAGACTCTTACAATTTACTTCCATAACTTACCTTCTTTTGTGTAACGCTATTTCAGGACGGGATAATAGAGGGTACAAAAAGGAATATACGTTTTGCTGAAAATGTTTGCTCCTTTTTGTGCAGACGATTACTCCTTTTGTGTAAAAGGTATATTCCTTTTGCCGACTCTCATATTTCCTCTTTTTTTTGAATATCTTTGCGGGTGTAACGACCGTGGTCCGCATAGGGTAATACGGTATTGAAAATGGATGAAACGAATGAATACAATTAAAAAGATCATAACCATCGGACTGTTGTGTATAGCCGTTGCCGTGAATGCGCAACAAGTTGATTCGGCATTTGTAAACGCTCCACAGTCTGTGATTCCCCATATTGACCGGAACGCGAAGTTTGATTTGATCGATTTTTACAACGCGAATCATAGTGCCAAGGTGAGAGGTATGTTAGAAAGCTATGTGGAGTTGACTGAAAAGAGGAGTGATTACCTCAAGCTGGCACTGACCCCTGTTTCTACGGTTGAGTTGTTTATCGTGCCGAGACCGAATGGTGATTATTACATTTTAATGATAGAGACGGTGGTAGGTAAGGCAAAAGATTCTTACCTGACCTGTTTTGACTCCAATTGGACACGGACAGATGTTCCGGCATTGACGCGAAAGCCCGGTTTGGAAGAGTTCTTAAAGAAAGGAAATAAGCCCAAGAATGAGAAGGTAGCCAACGCGCTATCCTCTGTTCCAATCGCATTTGTGTGGGCCTCGGTGGCGAGTGATTCGAAACATTTGCTGTTTCACCTCGATTTGAAAGGGATCATGTCCGAAGATGAGTTGCAATCGGTTGCCTCTTATTTTGAAACAACCATCGAGCGCGATGTGAAAGTAAAACGTTGATGATCGAATTGTCCGACAAATAAATACGCTGAAGAGGCATCAGGCAAAGAGAAGCTTGAATGCCTCTTCGGCTTTTTTGACTCCTTTTACCTCTATGCCAACTCCCTTTGTCTCGACTCCTTTCAGGTTGTCGTGGGGAACGATGATACGATTGAATCCCAGTTTCTTCGCCTCCTGAATGCGCTGTTCGATGCGGTTGATCGGACGTATCTCGCCACTGAGTCCCACCTCACCGCATGTGCATGTGGTAGAATCGATGGCTATATCGAGGTTTGAAGAGAGGATGGAGCTGATGACCGATAAATCTACCCCCGGATCGTTGACCTTCAGTCCTCCAGCTATATTTAGAAATATATCTTTCTGGGCTATCTTGAATCCGGCTCTCTTCTCGAGTACTGCCAGCAACATGTTCATCCGGCGACTGTCAAACCCGGTGGCAGAGCGTTGGGGGGTGCCATACACCGCTGAGCTGACCAATGCTTGTGTTTCGATTAGAAACGGTCGCACCCCTTCGACCGCCGCGGCGATCGATACGCCGCTCAGTCCAATGTGGTTTTGGGTAAGGAGCAATTCCGAGGGGTTTGACACTTCACGAAGTCCGGTTTGTACCATCTCGTATATTCCCAGTTCGGAGGTGCTGCCAAAACGGTTTTTATTGGCGCGCAGGATACGATATACGTGATGTTGATCTCCTTCAAATTGAAGTACCGTATCCACAATGTGTTCAAGCACCTTTGGTCCTGCGATTGTTCCCTCTTTGTTGATATGTCCAATCAATAAAACAGGGAGATTGGTCTCCTTGGCCAGTTTGAGAATAGAGGCGGCACACTCCCTGATTTGAGAGATGCTCCCCGCGGACGATTCGAGGGTTTCGGTGAAGATAGTTTGAATGGAGTCGATAATAAGCAGTCCGGGTTGAATGTTGCGTACATGGTTCACGATCTGCTCCAATTGCGTTTCGCAAACGATCATACAATTGGGAGAGTGGTTTTGAGAGAGTCTGTCGGCTCGTAATTTGATCTGTCGGGCACTCTCTTCGCCCGATACGTAGAGTACACGTGTGTCGGACTGTTTTAGTACGGTTTGTAAAACCAACGTTGATTTTCCTATTCCGGGTTCACCCCCTATCAATACCAATGATCCCGGCACCAGACCGCCTCCCAGTACCCGGTTTAATTCACCGTCCAGCATGTCGATGCGTGCTTCATCCGTGATCTTTACCTCCGAAATGGGGATCGGGCGCGACTCTTGTCGCTCAGGAAGAGCAACGTTTCTTCCTCCGGCGGGTTTTGATACGATCTCTTCCACGCAGGTGTTCCATTCACCGCACGAGGAGCATTTTCCAAACCATTTGGGGGAATCGACTCCGCAATTGGAGCATATGAAGACGGTTTTGCTTTTAGCCATAGTGTAACATTGGGCTGGATCTACCTCAAGAAGGTAGAATCGTCTGTTTATGTGTGGTATATACGGTCTCTGATTAATAAATCGATAGCCAAAGATAGGCTTTTCCCTGTTTTTATCCTATTTCACTATGTACAATTCGATCCTTCACTTTGCCCCATGCATGCGCCCCACTAAGGCATGACTCGTTGAAGGTGTGGTACATTGTTTTGAAACGAGACATCGGGATGGAGAGCGATAGAATGTCGGGCTCTACGTGCGGGCGAACAGAGGGATCGAATAGTCCGAGAAAGGTGCGTTGTCCGTTGCTTCGATTTTCAACCACTGTTTGTGAAACAATGGAGCTGCAACCGGAACCAAACGGCACAGTTACCGCGTCCGGGGCGTTGGTGTCGTAGAATACCCATGAGATCAGTCCGGTGAGGACATCCGGTGAAGCAAAGAAGATCAATCCTTCGATGTTGTCGAAGTTTTCCAGTTGGTCAATGGAGGCAAAATGGATCTGTTTTCCTGATTGATCCATCAAGTTAAGATCGTCGATGAATTGAGTAACCATTTCGGGGGTCTCCTTGTATCGCTCTTTTCCTGATACAAAGCCGGGGATGAATGGAGGAGCCTCTGTGAATCCGCAATATACTTTGCCTCCGACACAGCCAACCGTTTCAACATGCAGACTGACCACTCCACCCTGACGTGCCGGTTTGAGATGACCGATAAAACATCCCCTGGTTTTTTCAATCGGATTGATAGCTTGATCCGAATACCATATAGCGATAGGTAGTTCGTAGTCGCCAAAAGCACCTCTATAATTCTCGATAAATCTCTTTACTTCCATGTTGGGTATAGTTTTGTATTCAAACCCAAATGTAGGTATTTTTATTTGAAAGGGGATGTAGTAAATGGTGAGTGGTGAGTGGTGAGTAGTGAGTGGCAAGTGGTGAATAGTGAAGTGTGAGGTAAGTGATTCGTAGTGAATGTTTTGTCGATGCCTGAAATACGTTGACCACTTTTAAGTAACAAATTTACGAAAAAAAGTGAGTATCATGGCACGATTAAATGATTTAAGAATGAGTACCGACGAACGTCTTCGACGTCGTT
>JBKEBB010000369.1:0-15883 GCA_047972845.1 Bacteroidales bacterium | reverse complement strand
GGATCACCCTGCTCGTGCCGGAATGTGCCGTGGTGTACCCCGTTTGCCGCCAATTCGTTTGCGCCGGGAAGGCGAAAGCTATGTCCGACATTTGCTTTGAGAAGGTGGTATGGGTGGGGATTCCACACCACGCCCATTGATCCGGAAAGGTCACCGAAACTTCGATGTACCGGATAGCTACGCCATTTATACCGTTCGATCTCACTACTTTGATACCCCATGCTCTGTAAATAGTTTTTCAGATAAGGATCGTTAAAGGCCGCAATGTCGATGGTGCCGTAGTCGTACCGAACTCCTCCGCTGAAACTCCATTGGGGAGAGTATCGCCAAGTAGCGAAACCGAACAGTCCGGTGCTAAACCGATTGTATCGAGGGAGAAGGAATGAGTAACCTCCGATGCGATTCTGTTGATACTGAATGTCCCATCCGGCGTTGTATTCCCACACATCGCTGAAGGTGCTTTTCACCTTCACGGTAGAGCTGAATGTGTTGAGTGAAAACGACAACTCTTTGTCGGGGTTTACCGCCGGGGGCGATTGCGATCCGTAGTGGGTGTGGAATTTACTCCACTCTTCACGGTGGTTGTTCTGATACCCCACATCCCATGTACCGATCCACCGATCCCACGAATATTGTTGTCGGGTGGTAGCTTTAAAGTGGTTTACCCAACTATACGGCAGGTCAATGTTGCGGTCGTTTCCGTCGTCTGTTACCCGCGACGCGTCAGGAATCCCGTGTGCTCCCGGAAAGAAACCACTTTTCTGATACACATTGCTGAGGTTGTAGTTGAAATAGTATCGTCCGTTTCTTCGTTCGGTATAAACATTGGCGTTCCGCTCAAATCCCGCTGTATTTTTCAGCTTCCCACCGTGAATAGGGATTCGTTGAGTGAGATAGACAATCGTGTCGGTCGGCACCCGGTAGTCGCCGAAATGCTGTTCGGAGTAGCGAAGTTTGGTGTACCAACGATCCTTCTTTACCCCAATCATGAGTGATCCGCCTAAGGTGGCGTTCACACTCTTCCCGATCAGAGCCGCTTCGCCGACAACCGCATTGTCAATGGGAGGAGGCGTTTGAGTGATTTCAATCACTCCACCCATGGCGTCGCTCCCGTACTGAAGAGAGGAGGGCCCTTTTCGAATGGTGACACGTTCAATGTTAAACGCGTCCATCTCCAGTCCGTGGTCGCTACCCCACTGTTGTCCCTCTTGTTTGATGCCGTTCTCAGTCACCGCGATCCGATTGAATCCCATTCCTCGAATCATCGGTTTGGAAAAGCCCGAACCGATATCCATTGAACGAACTCCCGGGATGTGCTCCAATGCTTGTATCAGATTGCCCGTGAAATGCCTGTTGAGAAACGATTTGTCGGCCACTTCGATGGAAAGAGGAGCATTCAGTTTGCTGATCTTTCTAAACGATAGGCCGGTCACCGTTACACTGTCCAACTCCAAAGTTTGGGTGGTGTCGGGTGATTGAGCATATACGGACAATGCGGACACAAACAGGAGCATCAGTAGAAATATTCTGCTATGCATGCGTAGATGTGTTCATTAATTAATTTGAAATAGAGGTGAGAGAGGAACTCTTCACCAACAACATAGAATGAGGGTTATGCGGCCGACGGAGGGGCCCGAAGATGACGAGAGAAGAGAATGGATCTATGTCCGTGGCTGATCTCTTGGGTATATAAAATCTCGACGATCTGTTCCACCGGAGCATCCGGCTGAGAGGTGTCAGCTTCGGTATAGTAGGGGAGGGTGAACTGACACACCGGACAGCTCTTCGCATTGTGGGAATGGTGATGACCGTGGCACTCCTGCGAACAGTGCATGTAGGTGCATTCTGTTCGATACAGGTGGATGGTTTTAACTGTTGCAGGGATCAAAAAAACAAGGAGCAACGCCCAAGCCAACGTAATGCAATATTTCTTTGTTGTGGTCACACTATAGCATTTGAGCTAACAAAGATAATAAACATTACAAATGCAACAATGTTTCATTTGTAATAAATAATAAATCGTTTCTGATCACTTTTCTCTATCTTTGTGCTACTTTCCGATAGTTAGAATATGGATGCGATAGATTTACTTAGAGAAAAAGGGTTGAAGAAAACCGCACAACGGGTGATGTTGATCAGTTTGTTACAGCGACAGGAAGTCGCGTTGGCGGAAGAGGATATCAAGCAGGACATGGGAGTGTTGTATGACCGGATTACCTTTTACCGGACGGTTCAAACCCTTATGGAGGCCGGATTGATTCATCGCATCGCGATTGATAACAAGACGGTGAAATATGCTTTGAACGACGACACTACGCATAGCAAAGAACATAGCCATTTCTACTGTGAACGGTGTCATTCAATCACTTGCTTGGGAGAGATGCCCAAGATCAGCTACACCCTTCCCAACGGATTTGTGGGAAGGGAGTGTGAATTGCTGATCAAGGGGATTTGTAGTCTGTGTAGAAGATAACGGTCTCTTTACAATGGCTCGGTAGTATTCCGCCATCATAACCCTATCCGTTGCTTCTCTTCTACGGTCGGATGAATTGAAGTTTAGGCTTCTCTTTGGCAAACAGTTTCGCTGTATTGATCAATGCCAGGTGTGAATAGGCCTGAGGGAAATTTCCCAATTGACGTTTAGTGATAAAGTCGAGATCCTCGCTGAAGAGTCCTACGTGATTGGCGTGGGTTATCAGTTCGTTGAAAATGCCGCACGCCTCTTCTGTCTTTCCAATTGCGTGCAACGCCCTGACAAGCCAGAACGAACAGATAGTAAAGGCCGAAGTGGGCAATCCGAAGTCGTCTTGGTTTTTATATCGATACATCAATCCGTTGTGCAGTAGCTCCTCTTTTACCCGATTGACAGTCTTGATGAAACGATCATCGTGCGCATCAATAAATCCGTATTGTTCCATCAAGAGCAGGGAAGAGTCCATGTCGGTGTTTCCATATGCCTGAGTGAAACTCTGAATTTCATCATTCCATCCGTTTTGAAACACATCCTCTTTGATCGTGTAGGCCTCTTTCTTCCATGCCGTTTGATAGTCTGACTGTCGGAGAATTCTTGCAATATCGGCTGCTCGATCAAGTGCTACCCAACACATCACTTTGGAGAATACAAAATGTTGTTCGCTGTTGCGAAACTCCCATATTCCCTGATCGGGTTTGCGCCACACTCGATATACATTCTTCACAATTGTGCGAACAATCTCCCACATCTCTTCCATCTCGTTTTGAGTGCCGGGACAGTAGAGGAAATAGGATTTGATAATCTCCATCAGATAACCGTATATGTCGTTTTGCTTCTGAAAATAGGCGGCATTTCCAATACGCACCGGACGGGAGTTCTCATATCCGGAGAGGTGCGGTAGAGTCTCTTCGTGAAGATTGCGGCTACCGTCTATGCCATACATGATCTGAAATGTATCGTCTTTGGACTTGAGCATCTTCTTGATGAATCCAAGGAATCGTTGGGCGGTGAGTTGATGACCCATGTTGAAGAGGGTCTCAATCGACATGGAGGCGTCGCGAATCCAACAGAAGCGGTAGTCCCAGTTCCGCTCCTCTCCAATGGTTTCGGGCAGACTGGTCGTGAGGGCAGCCAACACGGCTCCCGTCTGTTCGTAACACATCAGTTTCAACACCAACAGACTTCTAGAGATGGCTTTGTCATACTCCGGAAATCGACGTGAACGATTGTTCCAGTTGAGCCAATAGACTTTGGTACGTTGGTATTCCAGATAGATGTAGTCGGTATCCACATAGTCCATCTTCTGGTTGTAGGATAAGAGGATAAACTCCTCTTTCTCCAATGCGAACTCCGTCTCGTTAATGATACCTTCTTTGTCGAGACTGGAGTATAGATAGAGATTGTTGTCACCGTTGGATTGCGAGAAGGTACGAATGAAATCGGGAAATTGACGATGAACAACGGCCTCTTTTCCGTAGTTCATCTTTGGATCGTATTTTACCCTGAAACTGGGAGTACCATAAATAGGACGGATGTATCTACACAATTCAGCGGGAGTGTGATGTCCGTTGTTGATAGTTCGATAGCGAGGCATGAAGTCGAGCACTTCGAAACTGGACTCAGGCGAGGTGAAGAGAGTCCGTAGAATGTTTGTCGCCTTGAAGTAGCTTTGTGTGGCTTTGTATCCTTCGGGAAGAATGAAAGACAGACTGCCTCCTTTTTCGTTGTCGAGTAGTTTGGAAAAAACGGATGGGGAGTCGAAAGCCGGCAAACAAAACCAGTCAATACTTCCCTCCATTGAAATAAGGGCCGCTGACTGGCAGTTGCCGATAACTCCATAATTCATATTATTCATTTATTTATTTTGTCAGATTATCTAAAAAAGGGATTACCTCTTTCTGGTGAGGCAGTGTGAAGCGAGCCGAGTTGGAGGTTTTCCCTACTTTAATGGTGAATGCGGTTTCCGGCAGTGCCGCGAACATATCTTCGTCGGTGGTGTCGTCGCCAATTGCCATTACAAAGTCGTAGTCCGACTCCTCGAGGAGTCGAAGAGCTTCGCTCCCCTTGTTGCAATCGCTGTATTTTACCTCTACCACTTTGTTCCCTTTCATGATTTGAAGGCCAAGCCGCGAGCACGGATTTATAAGGGCGTTGATCAGTTGTGTCACACGAAGCTCGGCCAGCCAAACATCCACATTTCGATAATGCCACACCAAGGCGGTGTCTTTTATTTCGAGTTTTGACAGTGGAGCTTTGCGCACTACATGCTGCATGATCTCTACAATCTCGCTGTCCCATTCGATGCTTGGGACTTTACTGATCCACTCTCCCTCTTTTTTGTGAAATGCCCCGTGTTCGGCAGCCAGTCCAATTGGTAGATGGCCAAACCAGTCGTCGAGTGTTTGACGTTTTCGCCCGCTCGAAATGACTGTTTTATTGTGTGTGTCCGATGCGATACGTTCGAGTAGCGCGAGGGTTTTGCGTGTTGGTTTCGCCTTCATCGGATCGTTGAAGAAGGGGGAGAGGGTGCCATCGTAATCCAGAATAATCAGTCTGTTGGAGGCGTTGTTATACGCCTCTTTGATTAAATCGAACTGCTCTTTCTTAATCACTTTCTGTTGAAGCACTCTGTTTTTCTCTTTGACGTTAACCAACTCGGCCACGAAATCTTTTGCCCATTGACCAACGTCTTGGGCCGATATGATCTTCTGCATCTTTCTGACCGCGATCTCCTGTTCCTCTTCGGGCATCTCCAGAGCCTTAACAAACGCCTGTTCGATGTCTTTGGCATCATTGGGATTCACAATGATGGCATCGGTCAGTTCAGCGGCTGCTCCGGCCATCTCGCTGAGGATAAGTACCCCTTTCCCATCTCTTTTGGTGGCAATAAACTCTTTTGCTACCAGGTTCATTCCATCCCTGAAAGGGGTCACCAAACCGATGTCGGCAATCGAATAGAGAGCCACCACATCGTTGAAGTCGAATGAGCGATAGAAGTAATGTACGGGAGTCCAGTGGGCGGTAGAATATTTTCCATTGATGGCCCCCACTTTTTTGTCGATCTCTTCTTTCAACGCGGCATAGATGTCCACTGAGTCACGCGACGGAGCCACAATCATCACCAGCGAAACGTTCCCTTTGTATTGGGGATAGTCTTCGAGGAGCTTTTCAAAACTGGTGAGACGCATCACAATTCCTTTGCTATAATCCAATCGATCGACCGATAAGATGAGTTTCGTATTGCCCAATCCCTTGCGCAGTTTGGCTGCCCGTTGCGCTATTTTGGGATTGTCGAGCGCGTTGTGGTACTGATCGTAATTGATCCCCATGGGAAACGCGTCGATGTCCACAACACGATCTTCCAGATATATCTCGTCCAACACACAATCTTGTCGGAGAACTCGATAGATCGCACTGATGAAGTGTCGCATATAGCTGTGGGTGTGAAAAGCCAACAAGTCGGCTCCCAGCAATCCTTCTAATATCTCAGCACGTTCCGGCAGACAGCGGAACAATTCGTATGAGGGGAATGGAATGTGGTGAAAGTAGCCGATGTTGATATTTGGCTGAACATCCCTGATCATCTGAGGAAGAAGCATCAATTGGTAATCTTGCACCCACACGATGTCGCCGGGCTCAATCACTTCAACTACCCGTTCGCAAAACAGTCTGTTCACCTCTTTGTACGACTCCCAATATTCGTTTTTGTAGCGCACATGGCTGAAGAAATAGTGTGATAGAGGCCAGATGATGCTATTGCTATATCCTTCGTAGTAGTTTTCTATTTGAGTGGGGGTAAGATAAACGGGATGGAAATTCAACGTGTCGAGGTGGTGGTTAATCTTTGCCTTCTCTTTTTCATTTTCCAGATAAAGACCGGGCCAACCGACCCAATGTTTTTCCATGGTTGTTTCAAGGGAGTTTAATCCGGTCGTCAGCCCTCCCGCACTTGGCGTGATTTTATACCTGTTGTGCTGTTCTTTTACAGTAACCGGTAATCGGTTTGAGACGATAATTAATTTCATATGATAGTAATTCAATTATTTGTTCGTTCGTTTCGTCCGAAACGAATGAAAGTGATCCCGAAGGGAGTGATTGGAACAGTCGTATTGACTGAACAGACGCATTAGATAGAATGATCTCTATTTACAAAGATACAAAAAAATGCCTTAAAACCAGTACAAATCAAGCTCATTCTATATTTATCAACAGATAAAAAGGAATTTTTGTTGAGTTTCAAACGATCTCGTAGTCCCAATTCACGTATTCCAATCGTTGTTCAAATGTATTTGAGAAGGTGTTTGTTTACGTCAGTGAGTCCCCCGTTTCTGGATTCATCTGCAATATAAGCAAGAGGAATGAATGAGAATTAATAATCATTCAAAAACAACTTTGTTTTTTTGCCAAGATATAAATGCAAAATATTACTTTTGTATTTAGCCACCTCCTGCTGTGGTAGGTTGTTGGCGTTATACCTATTGTTATTGTTTCTTTTATAACGTTGAATCCTATGAGCGAGATTGAAGTAAAACCCCGTATAAAGAAAGGGCTAAAGGTGTTGTTGGTGGTGCTTTCTTCCCTCTTTGGGCTGTTTATAATCGGTTTTCTTATTTTAAGCCACCTGATCTTGCCCCCCGAACGCCTTACTCCGATGCTTGTCGGTATGGCGAACGAGAACCTGAATGCTCGCTTGGATTGCGACCGTATCGAGTTGACCCTCTTTTCCACCTTTCCCAACATTGGTGTGCGGGTTGTCAACGGGACATTGCTTTCCAAGGCGTCGCGTAGTGAAGAGATTTCCGACTCTTCGTTGGTGTTGACTACCGATTCGCTGCTCCATTTCGATGAATGCATCGCCTCCATAAAACCGTTCGATTACCTTTTGATGAATAAGGTGGCTATTCATGAGCTCCGAGTGGTTAATCCCTTCATGTATGCTCATGTGAATGATCGTGGCGAGGCAAACTGGGATATTCTTCCTGAAGATACCACCCAAACAGAAACTGTCTTGCCCCAAATAGACCTCGAAGGGGTGCGGGTAATCAATGGATCTATTTTTTACGACAACGATCAAGATACTGTTTTCATGGCCATGCACGGAGCTAATCTCTATTTGCAAGGGGCGATGAAAGACGGATCTACTGCCGCTTATATCGACTACAATATGGGTTCATTCGAATATATGGATCCGATCAATATCTTCAGTACCCAACAGCGAATCGGTTTTACCACCTATTTGGAACTCGATAAAGAGGCTATTAACTATGTGCTTCGGAATGCCAAACTGTCAATCAATGCCCTCAATATGGAGATGAGCGGATTAGTCACCCGCCCCGATTCAGTGGGTGATATGCGCATGGATGTCGAATTCGGTCTCGCGACCGATAACCTGACCGAGTTGATGAATCTGGTTCCGAATACCCTCTTTGACCACTCTCAACTGCAAGCGGCGGGTGAAGTTGTGATTGGTGGTACTATTGCCGGAAAGTTGGGTAAAGGAAAGGTTCCGGTATTTGATATTCATTGCAGCATTCGCGACGGTAAATGGCAATCGAACAACGGACGATTGGATACCATCCAAGTGGAGTTCAACGCCTTGGTCGATATGATGAAAGAGAGAGACTCCTACCTTCATCTCGACAAAGCCCTGATAGTAGGTGAGAATGTTAATCTGCAGGGGAATCTCCAGATTAACAACCTATTGGGTAATCAGCATGTGGTAGGATACATGAAGGGCGATATCAATTTCGGGCGTATCGCTGAGAAATGGAATACCAACGATAGTCTCACCTTCGGAGGTACCCTTAAATCGGATCTGTCATTCGATTACCTCTCTTCCGATTTGGAGAAGGCCAACTATGGACGGGTGCGTGCCAAAGGAATGCTCGATGTCGATAACTTTCATTTGACCAGTCTCCAGCATGGATTGGAAGCGATGATCAAATGCGTAATTCTCAATGTGGATACCGACAGCGAGCGGGCCGATACCACTTCCCGTACCAAGGTTAAAGAGTTGGCAGGTTCCTTTGTTGTCGATTCGTTTGAAGTCAATTACAAAAATGAAGCGAAGGTAAGTATTCAAGACTTTACGCTTGATTTCAGAGGAAAACCTTCTCGTAACAAGCGTGACACATCCGCGATAATACCTATATCAGCTAAATACCATCTCCATCGGATGGCACTTATCCAGCAAGACTCCTTTGCCATCCGCATGCGGAACGCGGAAGGATCGTTTGAACTTTTACCATCTAAAAAAGACAAATCCATCCCCGAGCTACTTTTGTCAATGGGTGTTGATACCATGGTGGTGAGAAATCTTGAGATGGGTATGATGATTCGGCGAATGAATGCGAACGTGGTGGCTACCCATTATGCCCCCGATTCGGTAGTTGCCGCGCGAATCGCCGCGCTGAGGGCTGAACGTATCGCTCGAGGCGATACGTCTAACGTTCGAACACGCAATCGGCAAGAGTCGAGATTGGGCGATGGTCCGCTTGCCTCCATATTTCGTAAATGGGATGGTAAATCGACATTTAATATCCAACATGGCAGGGTGCGAAACCGTCTTTTTCCAGTACCCATCTCTATAGAAAAGGGCACATTCGAGGCGACTACTAACGAAATCAAACTGCGTGATACCGAAATGAAGATTGGTCACTCCGACTTTAAACTAAGTGGTGAGGTCGAAAACCTTCGTCGTACTCTGTTGCGAAACGGAAAGTTCATCGCTCGTTTTACCATTGCTTCCGACACCATCGATGTCAACGAGATTGTTGAAGGAATTTTAGAGGGAATGGCTCGATCAAAAGTCGCTCCTGATAGTCGATTAGCCGAGGCTGGTCCCTCGACTGTTCAAGATATGGAGAAGCGGTTGGATAGTTTGATGGTGGACACCGTTCGTCCGGTTGTTGTTGATAGCAGTCGGGCGGATACCGCGTTGTTCAAGATTCCGGACTTTATCGATCTGACTCTCCAAACCAAAGCTCGTTTTGTGCGTATCTACGATGAATCGTTGAATCGAGTGGATGGTGAAATTATTTTCCGAAACGGGAATATTCAACTTACCGATATGTTGATGGGGGCCGAATTCGGGCAGGCGAAGTTGACCATGCTCTACTCTCCGTTGAATGGAAAACGCGCGTATGCCGGATTTGATCTCGATATCAAAAAGATGCACCTCGACAAACTGCTTGATCTCTATCCTCCTGTCGATACCATGCTGCCGATGCTCCGATCGCTCGAAGGGGTGGTGGATTGTCAAATGGCAGCCACCACACAGCTCGATTCGGCGTTGAATATCGTGTTGCCTACTCTCAATGCAGCCTGCTATATGCACGGAAAGAATATGGTGCTGCTCGATGGTGAAACCTTCGCGGAGATCTCTAAAAAACTGATGTTTAAAAATAAAAAGCGAAACATGATCGACTCCATTGCGGTTGAGTTGATCGTGCGCGATAGCAAGGTGGAGATATTCCCCTTCATGCTCAATATCGACCGTTACAGATGTGCGGTGGCGGGAGTTCAGAATCTCGACATGACCTTTAACTACCACATCTCGGTACTCAAATCGCCGCTTCCCTTTAAAATAGGAGTGGATGTGAAGGGAAATATAGACAAGTTCACCTATAAGATCACTGGGGCGAAACTGAAGGAATCTACCGTGGCAAGTAGAAGAAGCATTATAGACAGTACACAGATCAATCTTCGTCAAGCCATCAACGATCAATTCATCGCGGGAACAGTTACGCAGGATCGGCGTTTAAACCGCATCCTTCCCACCTCCACCGACACGGCATCGGTCGGATTGATCAATACGCTGGCAGGGGATGCCCCACCTCCTCCCAAGGAGTTGATTGACAGTATTGGGGTGGATCTGGGAATTATTCCCGATACCGCCAAGAAACTCTCGTTGTTGCCACCCGGAGAAACGATTCCGCCTGCTCCTTCCGATCAGGAGAATAATAATGCACCCGATACAATGAAAACGCCATCAAGCGAATAATCATAAAAAAAGAGTTAGCCTTAACGGATTACTTCCTTCGGCTAACTCTTTTTCTATCTTGATATTTTCGTATCGGTTTTTTCCGACACTCTTTCTCTTATTTCTTAAGCAAGTTGAATGCCCGTCCCAGATGTGCAATTATGTCTGAAGGAATCAGGCTCTCATGAGATTCGGTCTGAAGTGCTAAATCACCCGCCAATCCATGAACATACATCCCGATAATGGCCGCCTCCTCCGAGGGGTATCCTTGCGCCAGTAGCGCGGTAATCATTCCCGTAAGCACATCGCCCGATCCGCCTGTTGCCATTCCGGTGTTACCTGTGCTGTTGAAACTGCATCTGCCCGATGGAGAGATCACTACCGAGTTGGCTCCTTTAAGCAGGATAACCACGTTCATTTGTTTTGCCAGATCAATGGCTTTAATCATCAGATCGATGGAGGAACCACATTTCCCCACAAGCCGCATCATCTCCCGCGGATGAGGCGTAAGTATTGATCCGGGAGGAATAGAGTGGAGACATTCGCGGTGTTCGGCAATAATATTGAGTGCATCCGCGTCGAGCACACAGGGACGTTTCAGTTGTGATAATATTCGCTTCAACGCCTGTACTGTTTCATATTCTCGTCCGATACCCGGTCCGATTCCCAGCGCGTCGTATTCGATCACTCCTCCCACGTCGGTGATGTGTGTCTCCGAAAAATCGGTGTTAACCATTGCTTCGGGAACGGCCGTTTGCAGGATGGGATAGCCACATTGCGGAATGTGTGAGGATACCAGTCCGGCACCGCTTCGCAAGCACGCTTTGACCGCCAGTATGCAGGCACCCATCATTCCCATACTTCCCGCCACGATCAGCGCATGTCCGTAGTTTCCCTTATGTGATACCCGTTGTCTTGGGCGCAGCAACATCCCTACCTCCTCTTTTTCGAGATATCGCACATTGCTTTTCGCTTCGTATATCGCTCGAGGAGAGAGTCCGATATCGAGAATCTTCCATTCTCCTATGTATGGGGCATTGTCGGCCAACAAAAAAGCCAACTTGGGAAATTGGAAGGTCAGAGTGATGTCAGCCCTGATAATATGTCGGGGATTATTTTCGCGGTTGTCTTCACAAAACAGTCCTGAGGGTATATCGATCGATACCACCGTCGCGTCAGATTCGTTGATGTAGTCCACCAGCGAGATATATCCCCCGCTTAGCGGACGAGAGAGTCCGATTCCAAACAGTCCGTCAATCACCACCGTTCGTTCGTTCAGCGGAGGTGGATCAAACGTGCTGATCACTTCAATAAACGAAGCCTGTGTCAACTCGAGCAGTCGCTGTTTGTTGAATTCGCACTCGTCGGATAGCTTCTTGTGCGGATTAAACAGAAAGGTCTCTACCCGATATCCATTCTCAATCAATATTCGGGCCACCGCCAACGCGTCGCCACCGTTGTTTCCCTGTCCGGCAAATACCACAAAGTGGCGGTCTCTGCCAAAACGGCCGATCAGTTCGGATACCACCGCTTCGGCGGCGCGCTCCATCAGATCGATCGAGTCGATTGGTTCGTGTGTTATCGTTTGCTGGTCAATTTCTTTAATTGTTTCAGCCGAGAAAATCTTCATCTTTTCCTGAATTTTGGTACAACAAACGTACATCAAATTCACCAAACGGGAAAGAAAATAGAATAGATTACACCTCTTCCTCTTCCAAATGCGACTCCAAATCCGACAAATTACCCATTCATTTCCACCATTTGAAAAAATGGTTTTTGAGAATAACAAAAAACCGCTATCTTTGCGGTCTCAAACAAAGGGGTCGGGTAGCTCAGTTGGATAGAGCAACAGCCTTCTAAGCTGTGGGTCTTGGGTTCGAATCCCAACCTGATCACCACTCAAAAGCCATAGTACTTGTCAAAGTATACTATGGCTTTTTTGGTAAATAGGGTTATACGGGTCGTTTGTTGCATTGCTGATTCGTGGAATCGCGTAGGGGCGCATATTTGCGCCCGGAGATGGGACCAACTGATATGATCGGACAAACAACATAAATGTCCCAATCTATGCAATCATCAACCACGGATTAACGCAGATGAACACGGATTGGAGAAACTGTTAGCCTCGAAGAGGCGATGACTATAATTAACCCCATACGTAAACGTGTGGGGTAATAAGACAAAAAAACAACTCAGCTTCGAAGATGCTGAACTTTTTTTACACCATAAAGGCATATCATGTAATGCAGCATCTTCGAAGCTGTTAGTCGAGGTTGGTATTCACCCCACACTTAAAAGTATGGGGTTACGTTGCAGTAAACGCCTCTTCGAGGCTAACCGTTTTCCCATTCCCCATTTCTTCCCTCTTACTTAACAATTCCCCGGTTAACCGATTCCACGTTTTTTTCCCGCCTCAACGAATAAACAAATCAACGACTCAACAATTTCCTACACGATTCCCCGGTTAACCGATTCCCCGTTTTCTCCCCGCCTTGACGAATAAACAAATCAACGCCTCAACAATTATATAAACGATTCCACGATTCCGCACTTCTCAATCATTTTTCCCCCACATTGGATTTTGTTTTTCAATCTCTTTATGGATTGGGCACTCTTCCGAATGGTCTCCCGGCAGGTAGCCGATACTCATCAGAAATTCGTTTACAATCTCTCCTCCGGTAAATTTGAATGTTTTCTTAAACAGTTTCACCCACTCCTCCTTGCTTTTGGGGTGGTGGTGTTCGAGCCATTGTTCAAACGATCCATACTCCTGTTGAAGTCGAAGAATGGTGTTGGCATTCTCTATGGCCGCGTTTATCTTCAGTCGGTTTCGTATTATTCCCGCGTCGTTCATCAGCCGTTCCCGTTCTTGCTCACTGTATGCCGCCACTTTGGCAATATCGAAATGATCATACGCCTCTCTGAACGACTGCTCCTTTTTTAGGATCGTGTCCCAGCTCAGTCCTGCCTGGTTGATCTCAAGGATCAGACGGCCGAACAGTTCATTGTCGTCGTGTATCGGAAATCCGTAGTGATGGTCGTGGTAGTTTTGGTGAAACGTCCGGCTCGGTTCTTTCATAGTCGGGATGTAGTCGCAGTAACTCATGTGGTTGTTGGTTTTAGAGTGGTTGAATTATCAGGGATGTCTTAATAGAGTGCGAAATCCCTATGGTTTTTTCTTTTGAATCTTTCCGTTGGCAAACAGTTCATCGTATTCGACCTCTCCCTGTTCGTTGAATCGAGTCCATGCACCCTCTTTGATGTCGTCTTTCAGATGTCCGATCTGCATCAGTCGCCCATCTTCGGCATAAAAGCGCCACTCTCCCTGAATCTTATCGTTCACAAAGCGTCCCTGCGCTTTGATCTTTCCGCTTTTGTAGAAGTAGGTCAGTCGATCCCCCTCAAGCGTCCGGACGATTTGCCCGTTGGTGTAGTGTGTCTTGTTGGTCATAGAAATGAGTATTGGTAAAATACAAAGATAGAAATTTAAGCGAAGAAATGTGGGGAAAATGTGTATTCGTTTAATCGTTTAATCGTGTAGGGGCGCATAGTTGCGCCCGGGAATGGAGTCAACTGATATGATCGGACAAACAACATCAATGTCCCAATCTATGCAATCATCAACCACGGATTTACGCGGATAAACACGGATATGGAAACCGTGGAATTGTTTAATCGCCGAATCGTGTAGGGGCGCATAGTTGTGCCTGGAGATGGGACCAACTGATGATGTCGAACAAACTGCATCAATTCCGTAATCTATACAATCATCAACCACAGATTTGCACAGATAAACACAGATTAATAAATTGTGGAATCATTTAATTGTCGAATTAGCCAAACAAAAATCCACCCATAAACCCGACCTACAAATCACCCTCCAAAAAAGGAATATACCTCTTAGTCAAAAGGAGCAATCTGTTTGATCAAGAGGTATAGACGTTTTAATGTAAACGTATATTCGTTTTTTGGAAGAACGGGGAATCGGTTAGCCTCGAAGAGGCGTTTACTTCAACGTAACCCCATACTTTTAATTGTGGGAAGAATATCATCCTCCATATACAGCTTCGAAAATGCTGCATTACATGATCTGCTTTTATGGTGCGATAGGAGTTCAGCATCTTCGAAGCTGATCTGTTTTTTTGTTCTATTACCCCACACGTGTACGTATGGGGTTAATCATAGTCATCGCTATTCGAGGCTAATTGATTCTCTAATCCGTGTTCATCCATGCAAATCCGTGGTTCAATTAAAAAAATAGGTTCATCCTTTAGCCGATCGACCGATCGTCTCTATCGAGATTGGGACATTTACGTTATTTATTCGATATCATGAGTTGATACCATCTCCGGGCGCAACTATGCGTCCCTACACGATTCACCGATTCACCGATTCACCGATTCACCGATTCCACATTTTCTACTATTCACCACTCACTATTCCTATTACATCGGTTTAAGGTTGTGTGTCAGTCGGTCGATGATTTTTGCGAGACGGGTTTGGCGGGTGTTATCTGTTTTGGCATCGAGGTAGAGGGCTGTGTAGGTACGTTGTACCGAGGGCGACATGGCCAACAGGTTTGAATAGGCAGACGAGTAGGGCTGAATGAGTTGTCTGAACTGTTCGATCTGTTGCTCGTCGATGGTTGTGCGGGAGGAGTTTTCCCACATGCCGTTCTTTTTGGCACTTTCGATGGCCTCCATTCCTTGTTGGGTCATCATCCCTTTTTCAATAAGGGCCTGTGCCAGTTTCTTATTCTTTTCGGACCAGTTGCTGACGGTTCTCCGGTGAGAGAAATACTTTTGGTAGCTGTTTTCATCGATGGACTGTACCTGTCCGTCTATCCATCCGTGACACAGGGCCTCCTCCAACGCGTCGTTGGCGGAGAGGGTGGCGGGTTCTCCTTTTTTGCGAAATAGTAACCATACGCCATCGCTTGTGGCGCCATTCGTTGCAAGCCATTGCCTAAAATCGGTTCTGGTGGGGAATGAGAGCGGAGAGGTCATAAATGTTGAATTGTTTAATCGGTGAATCGTGTAAGAGATTGTTGAGGCGTTTATTCGTATATTCGTTGAGGCGGGGAGAAAGCGCGGAATCGTTTAATCGGGGAATCGGTTAGTGATAAATGTGAGGGGTGAGTAGTGAGAGGTGAAGAAAATGTAATGGGTGATGGGTTAAGAGACGTGGAATCGTTTATAAAGGTGATGAGTGATCGGTAACGAGTGACGGGCGAATATTTTGCCTCTGCGAGGCATTTCATTCTCGTTATCCATAACTCGTTACACATCAATAATATTTTTCGTTATAATTTTGTCGATGCCTGAAATACGTTGACCACTTTTAAGTAACAAATTTACGAAAAAAAGTGAGTATCATGGCACGATTAAATGATTTAAGAATGAGTACCGACGAACGTCTTCGACGTCGTT
>JBKEBB010000192.1:0-5223 GCA_047972845.1 Bacteroidales bacterium | reverse complement strand
GCTCACCGGACAGTCGGGAGTGGGAAAATCAACCTTGATCAAGCAATTACTACCTGGATTGGAGACAAGAACCGGCGCCATATCCGACTATCACAAGAAGGGGATGCATACCACTACTTTTTCTGAGATGTTTGAATTGACCGAAGGAGGCTACATCATTGATACGCCCGGAATAAAAGGGTTTGGTACGATTGATTTCAAAAAGGAGGAGGTAGCCCATTTCTTTCCTGATATATTCCGTTTTGCAGATGGATGTCGTTATTACAACTGTACTCACCGTCATGAACCGGGCTGTGAAGTGTGTGGAGCTGTAGAAAAACACCTTATCAGCCAATCCCGCTATCAGAGTTACCTGAATATTTTGGAAGACGAAGAGGAGGGGAAATACCGATAAGCATATGGAAGCGATGAAGAATAGGAATGTGATTATTACCGGCTGCGCTGGCCTTATAGGTCAGGAGCTGATAAGTCAGTTTATACGTCTGAAAGCGAATGTGATCGGAATAGACTGTGTTGAGGAGTATTCGGGCCTATCTTCGTCACACTACTTTATGGTTGATTTAGTGGATGGAAAAGGGGTGGCTGATGCTTTTGCTGAGATAAACAAACGGTTTGGCGCTCCGCATGTGCTTGTAAACAATGGGGCGGTAGCCCATTTCAGTAAACCGATATGGGAGATTAGTCACGAGGAGTTTGAGCAAGTGATCGGAGTGAATCTCCTTGGAACCTTTTATTGCAGTAAGGCCTTTGTCTCTTTAAATTGGGGACAAAACTATGGGCGGATCATTAATATCGCGTCAACACGATGGAATCAGAATGAACCCCATTGGGAGGCATACGGAGCATCAAAAGGAGGAGTGGTTTCCTTTACTCAGTCGCTTGCGGTTTCATTATCCGAAACACCCATCACTGTAAACGCGATCAGTCCGGGATGGATTGCAGCCAATGAAACAAACAATTTAACTCCCGAAGATCATGCACAACATCCGTCGGGAAGGGTAGGAGTCCCTGCCGATATTGCCAATGCCGTACTCTTTCTATGTCAAGAGGAAAATAACTTTGTGAACGGACACAACTGGGTTATCGACGGTGGAATGACCAAGAAGATGATCTATGTCTGACTCTTTTGTTTTGCTTTCTACGAAAGAACACATCTAACAATCGGAATTAGCGGGAGATAATTCCTACTTTTCCAATCTTAAGTAGCAATCCGGTATTATTTCCCAACAAATCCCCACGATCGAATCCTGCGGACCCACTAATATACCACTCTTTTTGTGCATTCAGATAGTAGCTTGCCTCAAGCATCATCGAGAAGTTGTGCTTGATGCTCGTAAAGGGATATTTAGGGGTGCCCCATCCTTGTTGATAGCCGCACAGCAGGCGATAGCTCAACCGATCGGTCAATTCCCCCTTAGCACCCAGATGAAACGCCATCGTTCGAGTGTTGGTAAACTTCAAGTAGCCGTTCCCGTTGTATAAAGGAGACGTAATGAAAGGAGTGCCCATTGACTGCCCGTTGTGTGTCCAACCGGGATAGATGTTGTTGTAATAGTCATCTCCACCACTTACTTGAATTGGTATAGCCGATGTTTTGTCCCATAGGAAAGGACCACTCTGGTTCTTGGTCATCAGAAACTCCACGAGGAGTCCGCTCAACCATTTTTGATTCTCTCTTTTGAACTCCAGTCCCCACAATCCGTCGAATCCGTTCTTAAAAATCATTCCGGAGTGATCTTCGAAATAGTGTTCATGATAGAGTTCAAGGCTCCACTTGTCTGTATGTTTGTAACCCAACATCAGATTATAGGTTCCTAAATGGTTTCCTGAGATATTCACTTGGTCAATGCCGGGAGCATCTTTTCCTCCGGACGTTGGAACGAGTACTTTAAGAAAAGCATTCAAATCAGAGGAAAAATGATGAACCACCTCTTTTCCCGTTGAATATTCATAGACCGTACCACCAAACTGAGCCGCCATATCCACACCCAATGCCCCATAAAATGGTTTGTCTTTCTCGATTCGGAGCATCAAGTACTTTCTGTGATATAGAATGCTCTCCGCGTAGTCTCTCTTTTCTCCATGGGTAGTGCGCAAATAGTGATTGTCCATAAACCAACCATAGCTTAGTCCTGCTTTAACCTGCAACCATCCCTTGGTGTATGGAATGGTGGTATAGCGTGGAATTCCGATTCTAACCTGAGGAATCGGTCGTGCATTTCCACTCCACGTCATCGACCCACTGCTTAACTCTCTGTTCCGCTCCAATGAAAACTCCTCTTTCGCTCCCACGTCTAAAGTGAGGGATCGGTATTTCAGTTCCGCGTTGAGCTGTTGAATAAGGAGAGGGGAGCTGTTGTTGTATCTGCCGACAACATCCACTCTGAATCCATAGGAGAATCGTTTGTTCCACTCAGTCTCTCTCTTTACTCCCATCCGAATGTACCCATTCATCGGATCTGTTCCTATCATTCCATGTTGGTTATTCAATAGATAAAATGGAGTATAGGACCCACCCCCGACTGCGTTTCCAATTTCTGTTCGATACTCAATCGGCGATTGTCCATGAAGTAGCAATGGAATCAGAAGAGCGATTAGTATAAGCAATCGATGTGGCATGATTAAAAGGCTCTAAAGAGTAGAATGGTGTCACCGCTCATCAGCTGCATTTGATCAGAGGTCAACTTCATTACCTCGAACGAACGGATGGAGTCGTTCCAATGGTATTCTTGTTTCAATTCGGGGAGTTTATACGCACCGCCCGGAATGAGTATGATCTCAAGTCGATTGTCCATCAGTAAATAGGAACCAAAGCAGTGGTGATTGGATGAGTTGTTTTGCAGTTGAGCCACTCCGCTATCAAACGAATAGAATAATGAATCGCACCGCACAATTTGACTATTCGGTAATCGGTACGATTGCAATTGCCACCGCCCTCGTAAAGTTGCCTCCGAGTCGTCCGTGCAACTCGTTACAACGGCAACAACCGTAAATAGGAGTATATAGATTTGTTTCATTTATTCGAATAGACTTTCTATGCTAACACGACTCTCAGATCGTTAAACAGATTAGTTGATTCCCATCGATCATACAGAGCCAAGGTCTTCTTTGAGGTAATGTTTTCGCAGCAAACTGCTAATGACAGATCTGCCAAATGACCTACATCCAGCGCCCCATCACTCTCTTTGATTGGTTGGTTGATGATGAAAAGATAGTCATGCTCTTTTTTCAATCGATCCATCTCTCCAATGAGTGAGGTGAGGTCACTGCCGCTTTTGATTTCAATCACGCAAATGTTCTCTCCACTCCTTTTAAATCCCCTTATAATCTCTTTTATTACCTTCTCCGCATTCTCCTTTTTGTCGAAGTGGAAAAACTGAATCACCTTAATATAGCCCGATTCATTTACTCGCGCCCTGAATTCATTGGGCGAAGAGTCTGAAGTGTGATATATTCGTAACGACGATTGTTCTTCAATGATTCGTCGGTTGACTGTTTTTCTGAAAACATATTCGTAGAGAGCAATGGTACTTAATCCGAGAATAATTCCTACAATCAGCGCGATCGAGAGAACGATCGATCCTCTTGGAAATACATGTTTGAACGATTGATAAGGTTCATCTACCACTCTTCCCGGTATGGAGGTTGGATTGCTTGAGAGGGTCAGCTCCTCCATCTTCTCAAGTAGATAGACCAACAACTTTTCATTGATTGTTTGAAAACGTTTCATCTCAATGAACTCACGTTCATTTGTCGGCAGTTTGGCTATTCGGTTTTTATAACCTGTTGAGGTCTTACTGAGTTCATTCAGTGACAGCTCAATGCTCTGTATCGCTGTTTTTATTGTTTCAGTCAGATTTGCCCGCTGCTTCTCTTTCAACTCGGTCACATATTGCAGTGCCGGATTCGTCTCTTTCGATACTCTCTTTAGTCGAATTTGTTCGCTTACCAACCTATTGTATTCTACAATTTGATTTGATAACAAAGGTTCCTTGTCTTTCCCCTGCATAATGGCAGGAATCACATTGTCGTTGTTGCTGGGATTGTTGAGAAAGTCGTACACATACCGAATAAGCTGCAACTGTATCTGCAAATCGGCCTCTTTCACCTTGTACTCTTCCGAGAGAGCGATTTGCACCCTGGAGTCGTTTTCTATATCTGTAAATTGGTTTTTCTTTTTGTATTGCTCTATCTGATATTCATATTCCGACAGCTCTTTTCCTACCTCTTCGATTCGCTCTTTAATAAAGGAGATCGTCTGGTTGTTCTCTTTTATTTTCACGTTCAACGAATAGTCGTTGTATCGAGCGATCAATGTATTGATCAGTTGTTCACTCCTGTCAGTATTCTCATCGTCCAGTTCAATTCCAATGATGTTGGAAAGTGGGTCCACCGTCTCTATCTCCAAATCTTTGGTGTAGTCTCTGAATAGTTTGGCAAACGGAATAAATGTCAGGTAAACCGTGTAGTTCTTGCTCGAGACAAAGGCCGTTGTATTTTTCTCAAGACGAAATGTTCCCCATTCCGTTTCAAACGATGCGGGCAACTCTTTGTATTCGGTTGATTGCGATGAGAACCATCCTGTTTCAATTTTTAGAGACACTTTGCCGTTTTTCACCCTGATAACCGCATCCTTCTCCTTCTTGAGATCATACAGAAAATTAGGAGAACAATCGATTAACACGGGAGAATTGTTGAATAACTCCTTTTTCTGCACTCCGTCAAACATCTTATACGACACTTGCAGTCCGAGGTCTCGTATCGATCCTCCCATTATTTCGTTTGACTTGAGAATGGCTATTTCGTCGTCCACATTTATTTTCTTGGCCACACCACCTAACATAGAGGTCAGTCCCGACGATGCCCTGAGCATCTTCATATCCGAGAATAGATCCGATTTATCGTTGACCATTTGCAGTGTCGCGATCGCTTTGTATTGTCGCGGAACGAAGATCAACACTCCTATGCCTATTAGCAGAGCCGCGATGCATATCGAGAAGAAGAGTTTTCGATAATTGCCAATCAGATTGAATAGGCTGCCAATACGTATGTTTTCGTCTTTCGTATTCATCTATCTTTTCATTAGGATCACACTCAACACTGAAGCTGCACTGATAAGCGTGGAAAGTATGGGTAAGAATACGGTCAGGAATTGTCTTGACTCCGACGTATCTCTCTTTTTGAATTCCGTTGGCGGCACATACACGATGTCGTTTTGCTTCA
>JBKEBB010000281.1:0-2926 GCA_047972845.1 Bacteroidales bacterium | reverse complement strand
AAAAAATTACGCTAATATTGTGGATGTTGTGTGTTGCTGTGATAAGCAGTGCGCAAATCTTAGAACCAATCAAATGGGAGGTCCGTATAAACGATCTCTCCGCCAATCAAAAAGAGTTGGTGTTTCGTGCAACGATTGATGCCGGATGGCATTTATACGGAACCAACCTTCCCGAAGGAGGTCCGATATCAACATCATTTACCGTTTCTCAAATAAACGGAGGCGAAGTAGCCGGAGAGGCGAAAGCCAACGTCGATCCAATCGAAAAGCACGATGCGCTATTCGATATGCGACTCACCTATTTTGAAAAAGAGGTTGTGTTTACCCTTCCTATCAAAGTAACCGATGGCGCCTCGTTCGGTGTCAGCGGTCAGGTTGAATTCATGGCGTGCGATGATAAAAACTGTCTCCCTCCCTCAACCGTTGAATTCTCTTTTGGCAAAGTAACTGCAGAACCAGTAGAACCTGCAACAACCTCTCTTTCGACCCTACAAAGCGGAGTGGCCAACAATCCGCTCTGGATTCCCGTAATTGACGATCTTCATTCGTTTGGCGAACGACCGGTAACATCCGACAGTTCGTGGTGGATCATTTTTCTGGCCGGATTCCTCGGTGGAGTAGTAGCGCTGATGACTCCCTGCGTATGGCCAATGATCCCTATGACGGTTAGCTTCTTTCTCAAACGCACGAAGAATCCCCGTAAAGCCATTACCGATGCGATCACCTATGGTGTTAGCATCATTGTCATATACCTAATTCTCGGATTGCTGATCACGGCTATATTCGGGGCGAGTGCTCTCAATGATCTTTCTACGAATGCAATCTTCAATCTGATTTTCTTCGCCCTTCTGGTATTGTTTGCCATCTCATTCTTCGGCGCGTTTGAATTGGTATTGCCCACCTCTTGGACCAATAAACTCGATGCAAAGGCCGATTCCACGTCAGGGCTGTTGAGCATTTTCTTTATGGCATTCACCCTTTCGTTGGTCTCTTTCTCCTGCACCGGACCGATCATCGGAACACTGCTTGTTCAAGCGGCTTCAATGGGAAGTATGACGGGGCCCGCGATCGGCATGTTCGGATTCGCGTTGGCTCTTGCTATTCCTTTCGCGCTGTTCGCCATCTTCCCCTCTTGGTTACAAGGAATGCCTAAAAGTGGCGGTTGGCTCAATTCGGTGAAAGTAGTGTTAGGATTCTTGGAGTTGGCTCTGGCATTGAAATTTCTCTCGGTTGCCGACTTGGCCTACGGTTGGAGAATTCTCGACCGTGAAGTATTCCTTGTGCTGTGGATTGTGATCTTCGCATTGATGGGACTTTATCTGCTGGGCAAACTGAAGTTTTCGCACGACAGCGACCTTCCATATGTATCAATCCCCCGTTTCTTCATGGCTACCATCTCGTTTGCATTTGCCCTCTATATGGTGCCTGGACTGTGGGGCGCTCCTTTGAAAGCGATCAGTGCTTTCGCCCCACCACTCACCACACAGGACTTTAATTTGTATGAGAACGAAGTTCATGCCTCGTTTGATGACTACGACGCGGGAATGGCATACGCTAAATCGCAAGGAAAGCCCGTGTTGATTGATTTCTCTGGTTATGGCTGTGTAAACTGCCGTAAGATGGAAGCAACCGTGTGGACCGATCCCAAGGTTAAACAGATGCTCGATAATCAATTTGTACTTATCACGTTGTATGTGGATAACAAAACATCGCTACCCGAGCCAATAGAAATAGAGGAACACGGCAAAACTCGCCGACTTCGAACCTATGGGGATAAATGGAGCTATCTGCAACGGTACAAGTTTGGTGCCAACGCCCAGCCTTTCTATGTTATTCTGAACAATGAGGGCAAACCGCTGGCTCCCTCCTATTCGTTCGACGAATCGGTAGACAACTTCCTCAACTTCCTTCAAAAAGGGATCGACGCATACAAATAAAGTGTAACAAGGCTGTCACCCATGGGCGACAGCCTTGCTTTTATCCGTACCAACCAATTATCATGAACATTTTCTACTACCAAGAGAAGATAACGTCGAATCAACGCGTAATCGACAAAATTAAACCTATAAGTCGCCTGCTAGTAGTTGCCAAACTTCTCTTCTTTCTGCTCTTTGCCACTTCGGCTTATGGATGGATTGCTTACTCCGAAGTGGCATATCCTCTCCTTACAATCCTCTTTCTTGCGCTCTATATGCTCTCATACCGACTCGGCATGAGATATGACGATCAATTGGAATTCCATCGCAATCTACATCGTTGTTATTCGGATGAGATAGCCTACCTGAATAGAGATTTTTCAGGTTTTAAGAACGGAGAGCAATTTATCAATCCCACACATGAATACTCCTTCGATCTTGATCTGTTTGGCAACGACTCCCTCTATCAACGCATCAATCGAACGGTCACTCCGCAAGGAGCCATATATCTGGTTCGACTGCTCAGCTCCCTACCAACGAATAGATCAACCGTTTTAAAAAGACAAGAGACCATCTCCGAACTATCCCAACAAGAGGAGTGGCGCAACCGTTTCAGGGCATTGGGAGCCGACTCTCTGACTGATCTTTCGGCAGCAATCGACTCTCTGAAGAAAAACAGCATCAGCATCCGATTCAATAGTAGTCCGATGCTCTATATCCTCTATCTATCAGTCTCCATCATGTTGATTGTTGTGGTTCTCGCAGCTTTTCAGATCACTTCTTGGGGTTGGGTGTTACTCTATTTCCTTGTTCAGCTGGGACTCACACTCCCATTTGTAAAAACAATCTTCAAAAGCACCGAATCGCTCAACGGTCTGCATCAACTATTCACCCGCTATCGTCGCATTCTTCAACACATCGCAGCAAACCCGTTTCAAGCCGACGAGCTTTCACATCTCAGACAATCATTGGTCGGAAATAAAGAGAACGCCATCACCGCCGTCAAGAAA
>JBKEBB010000250.1:0-4167 GCA_047972845.1 Bacteroidales bacterium | reverse complement strand
GACAACAAAATCGAATTGCCTCTTCTCTTCTTCTATTCCACGGTGTCGGAAGGTGACGTTTTGTAAACCGACGGCATTTGCCACCTCTGTTGCTACTCTTATTTTTTTTCCAATTCGATCTACCAGGTGAAACGAAACCTCTGGAAAAAGAATGGCAAGTGGTATTCCCGGAAATCCTCCGCCTGTACCCACATCGACAATGGATGTTCCTTTCTTAAATGTGATAAATTTAGCAATAGTCAAAGAATGAAGTATATGTCGCTCGTACAGGTTCTCAATGTCCTTGCGAGAGATGACATTTATTCGTTCGTTCCACTCATAATACAAACCGCCCAACTTCTCAAATTGTTCGGTTTGAGTTTGCGTGAGGGAAGGAAAATATTTTTTTATTATGTCGCTATTAATGTCCATTTACAAAAGATGAAAGAACAGAATTTGGCTTGATGTAATAACTCAACGTGGTGAATGGAATAAATGCTGTGGGAGCACCTGCAGCATAAGGGGCTATTTCGTAACGATTGTAAAGCCAAGTTACTCCGGTGGAAGAAACAATAAAATTGTCGTTAGGAGTAATTTCGGATACAAAAAGTAGATCGGATAAATCGGCTGTGTCACACTCAAAATAGATTGCCAATTGTTCTTTAATCAATGATCCGACAGATTGGATGTTTGATTCATCAATAAAATCAGAGGTTTTGGCAACTGAATTTGTTTTCAAATCAACCGCTTTATATACAACCGTGGTGTTCGGATGAGCCGCCCCCATTGTGTAGGTCATAGACTCAAATTCGAACGAGAAGATATTATTGACACATCCGTGAAGTCTTACCACATTATCCTCGAAAGCACCCATCTCAAGCAATTCAGGTACATTTTTCTCTGCTTTCATACAGTCCTCTTCTACACTACGTCTGAAGTTCGCCTTCATTAATTCTGTCACATCGTAGATGGATTGAGGAATGCTCGTATCTTTATTGAGTGTAGATGCGATGATCGACATTAATCCGCTTAGATCATCTATTCCTTCAATGGTTTTAGGATAGTCGATATGGATAGAGATCGAATTCATAGCATAGGCTGAATCGTTGTTGTATTGAAACGAATCAACAACGATCAACGAATCGACCTCAACCTTTTGGAGTTCGATTAGTTGGGGGTTTTTGCAACGGATAAACGTTGTGCTAACAGAAATCAGAAGGAGTAGAATAATTATATTTCTCATTTCGACAGAAATTAGGGTATATCAAAAGAGTAAATCCTTATTGCAATCAAAACTAACGTTGTAGAATCGATATTACAATAAGGATTCAATAGGGGAATGAGAAAGATCTTAAAAAAGCAGGGATGTAATTAAATTACTTAATTATATCCAGTGCTTTGAAGTTCTTTTCAATCTTTTCTATTGCATAGTCGAGCTGTTCGATTGTGTGATTTGCCATCAAAGAGAAGCGAATCAACGTGCAATCGGGAGCTACGGCCGGAGATATAACCGGATTAACAAATACACCGTCATCCATAAGCATGCGTGTAACGAGGAATGTCTTTTCGTTGTTACGTACGTACAAAGGAATGATAGGAGATGAGGTATGTCCAATCTCGCATCCGATACGTCTAAACTCAGACAATGCATAGTTGGTAAGTTTCCATAAATTCGCGATACGTTCGGGCTCGGTCAACATAATGTCGAGTGCCGCGCTTGCGGCAGCAACAGAAGCCGGGGTCGCACTCGCGCTGAATATATATGAGCGGGAGTTGTGACGGAGGAAATTAATAGTCTCTTTATCTCCTGCGATAAATCCACCTAACGAGGCAAATGATTTCGAGAATGTTCCCATAATCAAATCTACATCGTCGGTTACTCCGAAGTGGTTACATACTCCCCGTCCATGATCCCCAAATACGCCAATTCCGTGCGCTTCGTCAACCATTACACTTGCACCGTATTTGTTGGCTAGTGGAATAAGTTTATCAAGTGGAGCAACATCTCCTTCCATTGAGAAAACGCCGTCAACAACGATCAACTTCACCTTGTCTTCATCGCATCCTTTAAGTACGCGCTCAAGATCGGCCATGTCGTTGTGTTTAAACTTTAACGAATTGGAAAAAGATAAACGACGTCCTTCAATGATTGAAGCATGATCAAGCTCGTCCCAGATTAGGTAGTCATTTCTTCCGGTTAAGCAAGAAACAACACCGAGATTAACTTGAAAACCTGTTGAATAAACCATCACATCAGGCTTGCCAATAAACTTTGAGATTTTCTCTTCTAATAGAATATGCGTGTCAAGAGTACCATTCAAAAAACGAGATCCGGCACACCCGGTTCCGTACTTTTTTGTAGCTGCAACGGCTGCTTCAATTACTTTCGGATGGTTGGTTAGTCCCAAATAGCTGTTCGAACCAAACATCAGAACCTTTTTTCCGTCAATTATAACCTGAGTGTCTTGCTCGCTTTCGATTTTTCTAAAATACGGATATACTCCTAAGGCTTTAATCCGTTGAGGTTCTTCGTATTTAGAAAGTTTTTGTTGTAAAAGCTTCATTATTTATAAGTAAATGATTTCTTCGTACCTTATTATATTGTTACTCTACGACTCTTGAACGCCGCAAAAATAATCAAAAAAATGGTTGATAACGTATAATCTATAATTCTTCTCTCATTTTATCAGTATGCAGACTTGAACTGTTCTAAGAAGCGGATGTCATTTTCCGAGAACATTCGAAGATCTTTCACTTGATATTTAAGATTTGTAATGCGCTCAATGCCCATTCCCAAAGCATATCCGGTATATTTGGTGCTGTCGATGTTGCAATTTTCCAATACGTTCGGATCAACCATTCCACAGCCCAATATTTCTACCCAACCGGTATGTTTACAGAACGGACATCCTTTGCCTCCACACAGATTACAGGAGATATCCATTTCCGCGGATGGTTCGGTAAAGGGGAAGTAAGAGGGGCGCAAACGAATTTGAGTGGATGCTCCAAATAATTCTTTAGCGAAAAAGAGTAATACTTGCTTTAAGTCGGCGAAAGAGACATTCGTATCCACATATAGAGCTTCCACCTGATGAAAGAAGCAGTGGGCGCGATAGGATATCGCTTCATTTCTATACACACGTCCCGGACATATGATACGAATAGGAGGTTGGGTATTTTCCATCACGCGGGTTTGAACCGACGATGTGTGTGTGCGCAACAGAATGTCCGATGGATTTCGTTGAATGAAGAATGTGTCTTGCATATCGCGGGCCGGATGATCGTCGGCAAAGTTTAGCGATGAAAACACATGCCAGTCGTCTTCTATTTCCGGTCCTTCAGCAATCGTGAATCCCAAACGGGCAAAAATTTCACAAATTTCATTCTTAACAATGGAAAGAGGATGACGTGTTCCTAATGCTACAGGATAAGAAGTACGGGATAAATCAATGTTATTGTCCGTCGTGTTTTGGCTCTCAAAATGCTCTTTAAGAGCATTGATTTGATCTTGAGCCATCTCCTTTAGTTGATTCAGAAGCATTCCAACCTCTTTTTTCTCTTCGGCTGCAACGTTTCTAAAATCATTAAACAATGCGGTGATCTCTCCCTTTTTACTCAGGTACTTGATCCGAATTGCTTCAAGTTCTTCTTTGTTGTTTGCTTTTATCTCTTGTATTTCAGATAACAAGCTGTTGATCTTTTCCTTCATGACAAGTATTCTATCTACAATAGAAGCTGCAAAAATAGTACTTTTCTTGGTTAACTAACGTTCGGCACAACTATATTTTTTACTTTTGTCCTATTAATATATACATATTCGAATGAAACTCATACAACTAACCGAACATAATATCCGTAAATCCAATCTCTTTTCTTTGTCAGACAAACTTTTAGTCGGATTATCCGGAGGAGTTGACTCTGTTGTTCTATTGCATATACTCCTTAAACTGGGATATGAATGTGTCGCCGTGCACTGCAATTTTCATCTTCGTGGAGATGAATCTGACAGAGATGAGTTGTTTGTTAGGAGTTGGTGTGAAAGTATAGGAGTTTCATTGCATGTTGAGCAATTTGACACGATCGAATATGCGGAACGAAATAATCTTTCTATTGAGATGGCCGCGCGTGAACTTAGGTATGATTTATTTGACCGATTGGTTGCGGAGATGGGATTGCATCGGATCGCAG
>JBKEBB010000202.1:0-4405 GCA_047972845.1 Bacteroidales bacterium | reverse complement strand
AATATTCGTAGTGCAAGCATGTCGAGGTGTTTTTATGACAATAATATGTTGTTTATCATGCGCGGAGGCAATTGTATTAGTTGTGAGGAGTATTCGTCTTATCCGATTCGAAGGATGTGATTGTGAAAAAGAAGCGTTTCGATGCGGATTGCGGTGTACACCGCGATTGGTTCCGGTGTACAGGGGAGATGGCCGCGGTGTACAGGGGAATGGCAAACAGAGGAGTCGTTTGATTGAAACAGAGCGTCTGTGTGATGAATGGAATTAAACGAAATATGAAAAACAATGGGTTCATTTTTGCAATCGATCGGGAGAAATTCCCTGTTTTATTAGGCCGTTGAGAAAGGGGGATCGGTGCAGGATGGAGAGTGTGTATTTTTTATTGTGTTATTCACTCATTTGTCATGTACGATACGCGAAAGATTTGTATTTTTGCACGTACTGAAGCAACTAATTATTTACACAATGCTACACTCAACAACCCCCTCATTGGAGGGATATTCGGTGGTGAAATACCATGGCGTGGTAACCGGAGAGACGATCATAGGAGCCAACCTGTTTCGTGATTTCTTTGCCGGAATACGGGATATGATCGGTGGTCGTGCCGGATCGTACGAAGAGGTGTTGCGCAAAGCCAAAGATACGTCGATGCAAGAGATGGAGGAGTTTGCACGCCAAATGGGTGCCAACGCGATCATCGGAATATCGTTGGATTATGAGACAATCGGTGCGAATGGCAGCATGCTGATGGTTTCGTGCAGTGGTACGGCGGTGACCATTGAAAAACACGAAGAGTAGTCCGCGCGAAGATTCGAATTCGGTAGGGGAGGTGCATGGAGACTCTTCAATCCGGCGTTCTTGATAACACGATGTGAGTTATTAAGGGTCTTATTCTTTTGATTAATTCAGTAAAATAGATAGGCAATGAACAGAAAACAGATGATTACCCTGTTGCTCGCGCTGATGGCTCCGATGGCGGCAGCCTTCGGACAATACACCTCTTTTCGTTTGCACTCCCACAACGACTATCGTCGTGTGAGCCCGTTTTATGACGCGGCTAACGCCCAATTCGGATCCATCGAAGCCGATATCTGGATGTACGAGGGGAAATTGTTGGTGGCTCACGATAAAGAAGAGTTGCCAACGGTTAAATCGCTTGAAGAGCAATATGTCAAACCGTTTGTGGAACAATACAAAAAGAACGGAGGACGCTTTTATAAGGGATCGGATCGGTATCCACAATTTCTGATCGATCTGAAAACCGGATACGCGACCACCCTTCAACCGCTGATCAATCTGTTGAGAAACTATCCGGAGGTGTTTGATCCGGCTACCAATCCATTGGCCGTTCGGGTGGTGGTGAGTGGTGCTGTACCTCCCGCGGAGGATTTTGTGAAATACGACGCGATTGTCTCTTTCGACGGACGAATCAAAACCGATTATACGGCCGAACAGTTGATCCGGATCGGATTGATCAGCGACGCCTTTACCAACTACCTCAAATGGCAGGGAGTGGAGCCGTTGCGTCAAGAGGACTTTACGATGCTGAAGAGTTGGGTGGATAAGGTGCATGCCTATGGCAAACCGGTGCGTTTCTGGGCTACGCCCGATACTCCGATTGCATGGGACGCATTGATGAAACTGGGGGTGGACTATATAAATACGGATAAGATTACCGAGTCGGCCACTTACGTGAAACAGATCAATCGATAGCCTATAGGCAATTCGAAGAAATATATAATAATTCGAAGAGAACGTGCATCGATCGTTGTTGATCAAGACGATGGACGAACGACGTTTGATTCGGGAGTCGGAGCAATGAAGCCCGACTAAAAAACAGACGAAGATGATAAAACAATTGAATTACCCTCTTTTAAAACACAACACGTTTGGAATAGATGTGCTCGCGGAGAAGTTTATCCAATACGACAGTGTAAAAGAGTTGAAATCGCTTTTCAGTGAAGAGGAGTGGGAAAACAGATCCTGGTATCACATTGGGGCGGGCAGCAATATTCTGTTTTGTCAGGATTTTGAAGGAACCATTCTATTCTCCGGAATCAATGATCTCCAAGTAGAGGAGGAGTTTGAGGAGAGTGTGTTGGTGTCGGTAGGTGCCGGATACACGTGGGATGATTTTGTGGACTACGCCGTGAAGCAGGGGTGGGGTGGATGCGAGAATCTATCTCTGATACCCGGTCAGGTGGGTGCCGCCGCCATACAGAATATTGGTGCTTACGGTGCCGAAGTAAAGGATATAATCGAATGGGTGGAGGTGTTTGACACACAGCACAAGGAGGTGAAGCAAATCACAGTGGCGGATTGTGAATACGACTACCGTTACAGTGCCTTTAAAGATAAATGGGCGGGGAAATACATTATCACACGTGTGGTGTTCAGGTTGGCAAAGCAGCCGGTATTCAACCTGGGATATGGCGACTTACGCAAGCGACTGAAGGAAAAGGGAGAGGAAGTGACGCTGGCGGATGTGCGCCGGACGGTTATCGAGATCCGCAACGAGAAACTTCCCGATCCGGCCGTATTGGGCAACGCGGGTAGTTTTTTCCAGAATCCGTACATTCTCAAAACACACTACGAAGAGTTGAAGGAGGAGTATCCCGATATGCCCTGTTACGAGGTGAATGAGAGTGTGGTGAAGATTCCGGCGGCATGGCTGATCGAAAAATGCGGACTGAAGGGAATGCGGATTGGTGATGCCATGGTGTATGAGAAGCAGCCATTGGTGATTGTCAATACAGGAAATGCCACACCCGAAGATATTATGACGCTCGCCGATTCGGTCTATAACGAGGTGGCTAACACCTTTAAGATCGGACTGAGCGAAGAGGTGATCTATATAGCTTAATAGCGATTTTGTCCATCGATACATGGTAGGGAGACGAACTTCAGACGAGTGTTGTTAGGACGGTTTAGCGTGTTCGATTTTACATATGCAAATTACATTTTTAGGAACGGGGACATCGACCGGAGTGCCCGAAGTGGGCTGTCGGTGCGAAGTGTGTCGGTCGGAAGATAGAAAAGATAAGCGGCTGCGATGCTCTTCATTAATCGTGACCGACGGAGGGTTGCGGTTGTTGGTTGATTGCAGTCCCGATTTCAGGGAACAATGCTTGCGTTACGCGATCGATCGGGTGGACGCGGTGGTTGTTACCCATGAACACTACGACCATGTGGGAGGGATTGACGACTTGCGCCCGTTTTGTCGGGACGGATCGTTGCCTCTTTATGCCGAAGAGTATGTGTGCGACCGATTAAAGGAGCGACTTCCCTACTGTTTTGGTCCCAATCGCTATCCCGGAGTGCCCGATATCACTCTTCATCCATTGTCGCTGGAACCGTTTCATATTGGCGAAGAGCGAATCGTTCCCATCCGGTTGTTGCATGGGCGATTGCCTATATTCGGATATCGGATAGGGCGAATGGCTTACCTGACCGACCTCTCCGTACTGCCCGAAGAGGAGTATGGGAAACTGGAAGGGGTAGAGGTGTTGGTGATCGCGGCATTACGTCGCCAAGCGCATGTAGCGCATCAATCATTGGATGCGGCGTTGCAAAAAATTCAACGGATAGCTCCGTCGAGCGGTTCGTATCTGATACATTTCAGCCACGCCTTAGGACGCCATGAAGAGGTGTCGGCCGAACTGCCTCCCAACGTATTTCTTTCATACGACGGATTGCACCTCGAGTTTTAACATCGGAACCGTGCGATACTCTCTTTCGGAGAATACGATGATAATGAATGGCGGGACGGGAGCGGTTAAATCACCTTGGCTTTGGCGGTAAGGGATTGGATCACCAGTTTCAGCACGGCCGTGCGATGAAAGGATCCCTTTATATATTTCTCGGCCACCTCTTCGTGTCCCGCACTGTACTTTTTAACCAGCAGTCGGAGGGCGAGCAACCGTTCGTCGTCATCGGAAACCTCCTCTACGGATCCGAAAACCATTACACTTTCGTAGGCGGTAGTGAATTTGTCGGGAACTACTCCCGTGTGTCCCACTACGGTAAACGTTACCCTGTTTTCCGACCGAAGGTTGTCGAGCTTATGCCCTTCGGGGGCACAGTGGAAATAGATCACCCCTTCTGTAGAAGCGTAGCTGATCGGGATGCCATACCCACCGCCGTCGGAGTTGACCATGGCCAGAAATCCATACTCTCCCGTATGGAGTAGTTCGACAGCACGTTGGTTGTCGAGGATGCGGTCTGTTCTTCTGATTGTTCTCATGTGGCAAAGGTATAAAAAAAAAGAGCCGGACTCCCGATTTGTGATGTCGGGATCCGGCTCAAACTTGTATGTGTAGAATTAGATGATACCTCCGATTCCAAATTTGTCAACCAATACATTGGTTACGTTAGGCGATAGGAAGGCGGGGAGTGTGGGTCCGAG
>JBKEBB010000196.1:0-8123 GCA_047972845.1 Bacteroidales bacterium | reverse complement strand
AAACAATATGTTGTCTTCTCTCTCGGTTAAAAGCTGTTGCTCCAACGAGAGATTTTCAAGAGGGGAGAGCGATGAGCTGACAACCACATCAAATAGCTGTCCGTTAACTGGATTGCCGAAGTGAGCCGCGCACTCCAACCCTGCGTTCGAAACACCTGTCTCGATCATTCCACTTCTGTTGATTTTAGGTTGTGGCATGGTTAACGGATTGATGCGCAAGTCAATTGTAATATTGATTCTTTATTGCAGATTTCTATTTTACTTTGAACGCAACGCGCAACTCTTCCACCTCCTTATCACTGATCGGATGCAAGGTACCTCCTAGCGAATGAGTCATTATGAGAGCTTTTGCACTGAATTCAGCCACCTCCAGTCGATCAAACGTTTGAATCAGTTTATCTCCGGTTACCACCACCGAGTCGTTCGCCAGCATCAGACAGGGGGTATGGGCAAACATCTCAGCCAACTCTTTGGAATTGGTATATTGTGACCCAAACGGAAGAATCGGGGCATCTTTCAGCAATATCCAGCTCTCCGGAATGGTACGTACATCAAAGCGGCTTCCCGATGTGGCAAATCCCATCAAATGGGGAGGTTGGGTAAGAATAATTGAGTTGATATGCGGATTGCGCTGATAGATTTCCGCATGCAGAGCAACAGACCTACTGGGTGTTTTTCCTGCTTCTACCAAGCCTCCTTTCACTTGAACGATGTCTTCCGCGTCGATATTCCAACGGTGAACGCTCGGAGGGGTAATCAGAAAATCATTGTTTTTCCATCGTACCGATACTGTACCATACGAACTGATCATCAATCCTTGATCGCAGGCACGACGCACTGTTTTTACAATTTCACTCCGAATAGCACGTTCGTCAGATGGATGGATGGCTCCGAAAAAGTGAGAAACATTCTTGGAAACAGCCTGTTCGTGAACAGCGATTTGTTCGTCCGTCAGGAACTTAGCTCCTCCCAGAATATTTGCATTAATCAGGGTACGCGCACAGAATTCCAATGTTTCAAAACGACGATAGGCATCCATTAAGTCGTTTCCATACAACACTACTCCATGATTCTCCATGATTACCGCCTTGTATGCGGGATTCTTTTTGAATACTGCGGCAATCTTTTCCCCCAGATCCCAGCTTCCCGGCAGTCCGTAAGGAGCAAAGCCTACAGTTCCGCAGCGAGACTTGGATTGTGGGATAATGTTTGTATTGGGAACTTGATGCGCGATGCTGAATGCTACCAGTGCCGGTGGATGAGCATGAATGATGGCTTTCTGATCCGGTCGCATATCGAACATCGATTTATGGAACGGATATTCCGAGGACGGTTTATGAGCTCCGATGATTTTTCCCTCTTTCGTAACACATACAATGTCCTTTGCCGTTAAAGAGCCTTTGTCTATTGATCCTGGTGTGATCCAAATATTTCCCTCCTCGTCTTTAATCGATATATTTCCTCCTGAGGTGGTAGTCATTCCACTTCTATAGATACGTCCGATAATCAAAGTGATTTGCTCCGCAGGGTGCATGAGGTTAACGTCCATCTGTTTCATAGTCCATCTATTTATTTGTAATAAACTGCTTCGAAACTTGCATGGAATTAGATTATTTAGGGTTAAGACATTCTTTGATCCGATGGCAAGTCTCCAATTGCAAAGATAATTCTTTTCAATGGAATCGTGGGGCAGTCGTGCAGCTAAGATTTTTCACATACACAAGAAAATAAAACAGGCCCTTCATCTGCTATATCAGGATTACTTTCGGAGTATTGAAGTGAGTATGGATATATGTCGAAGGATACATGGCAAGACAGATTGTTCCATACATCACGTTTGTTATCTATTCCTTTCCGTTCCACTTAAGCCATACGAACTCACTCATCGGACCTCCCCTGTACACCGTAACCGAATGCCCTGTACACCGCGGTCCCTTCCGGTGTACACCGTGGGAAGAAGAGGAATACTCCTTTTTGATAATATGACTATTGAGCTCAGTTACAATGAAACGTCAGTTTGATGTTGGAGAGTGAACCATTTATGAGTTATTTTACTGAATATTGAATTCTGTTTCCTTTTTCATACGGATAGTATATTCTACCCTAATGAAATATTACATATCTTTGCTCTGTACCAAACTGATACCTTCTTATGAAACACACATTCACCTGCCTATTCGGCATGGTCTTCGCCGTGCTGATTCTTTCGATTGTATATTGTTCATCGCCGAATGAAAGAATACTCAATTCCGCCCACTCAACTCTGTATGAATCGTGTAAACCCTATACTCGTTGGTGGTGGTTCGCGGCTGAGATTGATACCGTTGATATAAAATATCAGCTCAATTGGCTTAAAGAGAATGGTTTCGGAGGGGTAGAAATCGCATGGATCTATCCGATGCACGGGGATTCCACGGTCAAACGCCCCCAATGGCTCTCCCCTGAATGGTCTTCAGCTGTTACGTTTGCCAAACGCTACGCTGATCGTATCGGATTGGGATGTGACTATACCTATGGAAGTTTGTGGCCATTTTGCAGTCCGACCCTTAGTAAGGAGGACGGACATAGGGGTTATTTCGATGATGAATCCCAGTGTACGCAGCGATTGACATGGGAGCATCCGAAGTTGTGGCGAATACTTAACCATCTAGATAAAGATGCATTCGGTAGATATGCCGATGAAATGAATAAGGGATTAAAAGAGGCATATACAGGTTCCACGTCCGGTCTTTTTGTCGATTCATGGGAGGTGGAGACTCGATATATGTGGACAAAGGGATTTGGAGATACATTTAGAAAAAGAATGGGATACGATATTACACCCTATATGGATAAATTGTATTCTTCCGGAAATGAGGGGGTATTTTACGACTACATGAAAGTACTTTCCGATTATGTACTATATCAGTTTTATGCTCCATTTACGGAGAATGCTCACCAAAATGGGGCATTCTCCCGCGCACAATGCGGAGGGGCTCCCGCTGATTTGTTAACAGCATTCGGAATGGTCGATATACCCGAGACCGAAGCAATATTATACGAACCCAACTTCGGACGTATTGCGGCTTCGGCCTCCGCGCTGGAAAATAAGGCCGCCGTTTCGGCAGAAGCATTTACATGTATGTATGGATGGGTAGTGTGGAGAAAAGGTGCCGGACCGTATCAGGGACAGGAACAAATAGCAGATATTCGATTGATTGCCGATGCCCTCTTTGCAAATGGTACCAATCAGATCATTTGGCATGGGACTCCCTACAATAAACAAGGGGATAGGTCGAATTATTTTTATGCTTCGGTACAGAATGAACCCGGTGGTTTCTTTTCCGGACAATTAAAGGAGTTTAATGAGTATATGACCCTTGTATCAAGCTATATGAGACGAGGAACCTCTTATTCGGATGTTGCCGTATATATGCCGTTGGAGGATTCATGGATGGGAGTGGAGTATCCCGACTCTTTACAAATGCCATGGGTTTGGGGAGAGTATGAGCTCCGCTATATTCATACTCCATCAGAACTGAAGGGACGCCAGCCGCTATGGATAAATCATCATTACCTTGTGTCTTCGGAAATTAAAAATGGAGTTTTGAAAAGCGGACACTGCCGTTTCAATGCGCTTGTGGTAGATGTAGAATTTATGGATGGAGAAGCGTTGAATAATATAGTGCGATTAGCCGAACAAGGTCTTCCGATATGGTTAAAGCGGGAGCCTCGGCAGCCGGGAAAGAAACAGATAAAAGAGTATGATCAACTGTTGACAAAATTGAAGGGGATGTCAAATGTGTCTCAGGATATATCTATTATACCCGGAAAGGCTTTAATAGAGGGAGATGACTTGCCCGATTGGTGGTGCAGGGAGGATGATTCAACCTATTATATCTTCATCGCGAATCCATCCGCGCAAGCACTTACCTACCCGTTGCGCTATAATCAAGCTTTTGAAGATAAAGGCTGTGTGAGAGAAATAAGAATCAACATCGGGAATATAAATCATGTTCTTCAGTTGAACTTTAAGCCCAATGAATCTGTATTGATTGAGGTTGAAAAACAGAGTGGTAGGTATCAATTGCTTGATCTTGCCTTTTCAGCAAAGAAAATTAGTAATAGTGGGCAAAAATGAGGTGTATCTTTTGATGGTTAAGATAAAACCATTATTTTTGTGTCGTTATATAACTTAAAATTGAACTAAACATGGCTTACGTTATTTCAGAAGATTGTATTGCTTGTGGCTCTTGCATCGACGAGTGTCCGGTAGAAGCAATATCTGAGGGCGATATCTATAAAATCGACCCCGAGATTTGTACAGATTGTGGAACTTGCGCGGATGTATGTCCGACTGAGGCAATTTCACCTGCATAAATCGGTTGAGTATCTAACCTATAAATAAGAGAATGTCGTTTCGACGGTGTTCTCTTTTTTATTGATGTGGATATGATATCAAATATAGTACGGGGTGATTTGCTCAGTGTTATAGTCTGATAATTGGCAGTAGGTTCTGTTTTCTCTACTCTTATATAATCCTTTTTAAAGTGAATGGTATGAGTGCTATTAATTATGATTTGACTCGAATAAAAGCATTGTTGTTTGATGTGGATGGAGTGTTGGCCGCTACACGAGCCCCGCTTTCTGAGAATGGAGAACCATTGCGGGTGATTAATTTTAAAGATGGCTACGCGTTGCAGTTGGCTGTAAAGAAAGGATATTATGTGGGAATAATAACAGGAGGGAGGACTTCGGCTGTGAAGCGTCGATTTGAAGATCTGGGTCTTACCCACATTTATATGGGTGCTACACACAAGGTAAACGAGTATATTTTGTTTAAAGAGAAAACCGGATTGACGGATGACCAGATTCTGTTTGTCGGAGATGACCTTCCGGATGTTCCTGTATTAAAGCAGGTGGGATTGTCTGTATGTCCTGCTGACGCGGCGAACGATGTTCGTTTGATTTGTCGATACATTTCTCCCTACAATGGAGGAGAGGGCTGCGGAAGGGATGTGATCGAGCAAGTTATGAAGGCACAAGGCACATGGTCGGGAGACGATGTGTTTGTGTGGTAGTGTTTAATAATTCAATATGAACGAATGATGACACCCATGAATCCGTTGGTTCAGGTAGTAAGCTCGCGCAAGCTACTGTTAGCCTCTAATTCTCCCAGAAGGAAAGAGCTTTTAAAAGGACTTGGTGTCGATTTTGAGGTGGTTGTTCTTCCGGATATCGATGAAAGTTTTCCGGCTGAATTACACCAAGACGAGGTGGCACTCTTTGTAGCCCAAAAAAAGGCGGAGGCCTACAACGCGATGTTGACAGAAGATACTATATTAATCACAGCCGACACCATTGTCTGTTGTGAGGATGAAATATTTGGGAAACCGGAATCTTCTGAAGATGCCTTTCAAATGTTGAAACGATTGAGCGGAAGAGCGCATAAAGTGATCACAGGTGTAGTGTTGACAAGCCCTACAAAACAAGTAGCCTTTTCAGTTAGTACTGACGTTGAATTCGATAATCTGACGGATGAGGAGATAAACTATTATATCCATACATTCCAACCAGCAGATAAGGCAGGAGCATATGGTATTCAAGAATGGATCGGCTATGTGGGGATCAAATCAATTAAGGGATCTTATTTTAATGTGGTAGGTCTTCCGATTCAGCGCTTATATAAGGAGCTGTCACTATTCTAAAAGTCCTTCTAATCCTTTCGAATACTTCTTACGGTATTGATCGCTGCCGTCGGTATAGGTAAAAAAGGCCTCCAAAGTTGGGTCGGCCTCAACAATCTCCATCGCTTTGTCCATTCCCATGACCATAAAGGCGGTCGCATAGGCATCGGCGGTCATGCAATCGGGAGCAATAACAGTGGCACTGAGCAACGAATGTTGTATCGGATAACCACTTTTGGGATTGATGGTGTGCGCGTACCGTTTACCTCCTTCGTAGTAATAATTGCGGTAGTTTCCTGAAGTAGCCATTCCTTTTCCGCTTATAGAAATCACGGCCTCTATTTCGTTTCTATCCAATTCTCCCGATTCAATAGGTTTGTTGATTCCTACATGCCACAACTTTCCTTTCTTATTGACTCCCTTTGTTACGTTCTCACCACCGATATCAACCAGATAGTTAGTACATCCCTTGCTGGCGAGAAGCTCCCCGATTATATCGCAGGCGTAGCCTTTTGCTATGGCTGCGCAGTCAATCATTATGTTGGGATTATCTTTAATTATTTTTCCGTTGATCAGTTTTATTTTTTCATAGCCCACATATTGGAGTATGCTGTCTATTAATTCGGGAGTAACCTGTTCTTTCTTTTTGAATCCGAAGCCCCACGCATTGACCAATGGAGCTACGGTGATATCAAACGCACCATCCGTTTTTTTTGACACCTCCATCGCTTTGGTAAACACATGTACAAACCAATCATCTAATACTACGGTAGAGTCGTTTTGATTCACACGGGATATTACAGATTCCTTATTGAATGTGGAAAGCGAGTAGTCGAATTTTTTCAACTCCTCTTGAATCTCTGCCGTTAGGGGGCGGTCTGACTCATAAGTGATGTTGTAGTTAGTGCCGAAAATAAAACCTGAGTCGAAATAATAATCCTTTTTAGGAGCGGATTCATTGTTTCTATACAAGTATGCAAAAACGAAGAGAATGATAAAAAGAAGCGATATAATCGCATTTTTTACAGGGCGGTTTAATGTTCTCATACAAATAAACGTTTAAGCGAGAAAGAAAAGATGCTCAATTAAAATCTTAGTACCAATGGAGATAAGTATAATTCCACCGATTAGCTCTATTTTTAAATCTACTTTACATCCCAGACGACAACCGAAAAGGACACCAAATAGAGAAAGCACAAATGTAACCATTCCAATGATAACAAGCGGAAGAGCAATTTCAATATTGAGAAAAGCAAATGAAACTCCAATGGCTAAGGCATCAATACTGGTGGCGATGGCAAGTGAGAAGAGTGTGAGTAATCGTGTAGGATCAAACGTATGATCGTCCTCTTGATTGGATCTAATTCCTTCCAGTACCATCTTTCCTCCTAAGAACGAGAGGATAATAAAGGCAACCCAATGGTCGTACTCCTTGATATAATACCGAAAACTGATACCCAACATCCAACCAACCAGTGGCATGAATGCTTGAAAAAAGCCCATAAAGAATGCAATTCGCGCTGCTTGCCTTACTCGAAATTTCTCAAGAATAACTCCTGCCGCGATTGAGACAGCCAAACTGTCCATCGCAAGCCCGAGGGCAATTATCACGATTTCGCCTGTGTTCATTTGTTTTGTCAGAAATTATCTTCGGGCTGCTTAATTCGAATCGTGCGCATTGGTTTTTTTGACGACTTGAAGGGCAATTGATAATAAATGGTATAAGCAATGCCCACAGAACTCGAAGCGTAGGGACCGTATCCGGGAATATGGAAGGGTTTTCCGTTTTCACCGAACGTTTCATTTAGTAGGAATCGATATCTCAACGACCATCCCATTTCTACCTTTCCAGCCACTCGTGCCCTTGCTCCGGCCACTAGCTCTAACCATCCCGCCGAAGCTTTCAATCCCTTTAAACTCCTATCGGTTATCTCTTCTCCCCAATACCCGTTTGTTACTTGAAAATGGTTGATGTCGTAGGTAGTAGATGAAACGCCATAGCGAAAACCAACACTTAAGAAACCAACATCCGTTTTTCCCAACATTTTCACATCCAATCCGATTCGACCATAGTAACCTTGAGAGGATTTAATCTGAACACCGTTGGTTGTTTTGCGATCTGAAGAGGCTATTCCGAGTTCGAGTGTTGGAATGAATTTGTCTTTCATGTCCACAGAAAAGACTAATCCCGTAGAAAAAAAGGATTGTCCAAATAGTGTGGCGATCGGTTCGAATAGGTCAATACCAACGAGAGCCCTATTGAAAACAGGAATGGAATCGATTCGTATGGTGTCACGTTTGCGGTAACGCTCTTCATCTTCTTCGTTGTCGAAAGCTCCTCCCTGCTGGTTGTTGTATTGGTTGTTTTGTCCAAAACCACTCTGCTGTCCATATTGATTTTGAGAATATTGGGCAGTAATCGGAAACGATATGAGTAGAGCCAGCAGACTAATACAA
>JBKEBB010000179.1:0-5052 GCA_047972845.1 Bacteroidales bacterium | reverse complement strand
TTGCGCAATCGTCCCCACGCATCGTAGCTTAGTTCTTGTCTGACTGCTCCTGCCGAGTTGGTGATATGGGTAATGCTCCCCAAGTAGTCTCGACAAATGTAATTGACAGTCCACGCTCCGTTTCCATCCTTGACGTACACCGCCGCCGCGGAGTAAGCGTCGCCACCAAGATACAGTCTTTCTTTTGTTCCTGCAACTCCCGTTTCATATTCGTAACAACCACCTATATAATAACGAGTCAATTCGTTCATCCCATTGTTAAATACATCCATCTTAACCCGATCTCCTTTTCCGTTATATACGAACGTTGCTGTGATTCCGTTCTCGGTAATCGATGTAGGACGGGCGAAGCCATTGTAGGTGACCTTTTGTTCTCTGAGGGGAATGGCTCCCGTTAGTCCGGTTATGTCGGAAACAGCATATGGTTTGTTGCTGAGGTTGTAAGCAAACTGTCCAACTCCGCTGTGGGAGATGATATTACCCTTTATATCATATGAGATGGCATTTCCGTTGAATTCGGTCAACCGATTCAGATTGTCATATGAGAAATTTTCCCTAATATTTCGGGTGCTGTCGATTCTGTAGGAGAGATTATGGGTGGTGGTGTTGAACCCGTACCCTACATTTTGAATGACCGAACCACCATTAGTTAATACGGTCTTTCGTTGTGTTGGTATTCCAAACGAATTGTACCCATAAGTACGTGTCAACGGTCCGGTGATGGCGTTACTAATCATTCCGATCCCATTTTCCTGTACTATTTTCCATATCGAAACAGAGTTGTTCAGTTTGATTTCGGAGAGTGTTCCGTTCGAGTAAATATAGTTTTCTGTGACAATCGTACCACTGTTAGCCGAATATTCGATTGAAGCGACATTTCCTCCCGAGTAGGAATACGTTTGTTGCAGCCATTTTCCATCCACTGCGGTCTCTCTGGTTGTTAGTAGCCTTCGCAAGTTGTCATATGAATAATCAGTACGTGTTCCGTTACTGCAAGAATCAGCGACTAGAAGCCCATCGCTGTTGTATTTATAGCCAATTGTCACTTCACTAACCACTTCTCGCTTTTTCAAGCGGCCGTATTTGTCGTATGTGTCTTTAGTAACTTTTCCGTTAGCATCGGTTTGCTGACCGATTTGTCCGTAGGCATTATAGACATATGAGATTATACCTCCACTTGGGTCCGTTAATTTCGTCTGTCGTCCATATACGTCATATGCAATCGTTGTGAGCACACCTCCCGGTGCAACAATCGTGTCGATTTGAGAATCCGGACGAAGTTTGTAGGTGATAGTTCCAGCAGGATCTTGCACACTAACTATTTCGTTTGCTGAATTCCTAGTAGTGGTTTTGGTAACTCCATCAGATGTCTCAGTAACCTTATTTTGGTCATAGCTATATGTGTCGGTTTTCCCCGATGCATATTGTATATTAGTGATTCGATCAAATGTATCATATGAATATACATTCCATAACGAAGGAATTGTTCCTTTAAATGGCAATGATTTTTCTTGCAATCTTCCTCGGCTGTCGTATTTCGAATCAACATAGAGATACTGCCCATTGAATCGCATCTCTCCGGTTCTTACCTCCCGCCCGAACGCGTCAGAAAAGATTTGCGAGGTTGGCTTTCCTGTTTTTGTTGTAGTCGCACAGATCAACGCATCCGAGGGAGTCGACACCCACGCTAAGGTTACTGATTCAGATACTTGATCTGGATATGTTGTTTTTATTTTTCTCCCCAATCCATCATATTCATATATGGTTTGCTGTGCTTTGCTGTCTTTTGCAATTGAAAGTAGTCCCTTTGTATTGTATTCAAAATTAGTATAGATCCCTAACGGATCAGTGTGACGGGTTACTCGCCCTTGTGAGTCATAGGTGTATTTGTTGACAAGAGTGTCGGTAGAAGCAAGTCGAACCTCTTTGTGTTGGGTTTTATTTCCCTTATTATCATAAACCATGAATTCGGCCAAGGTTTGATTATTTTGGAAAAAGCTCTTCTTTGAGATAGGATTGCCCTCAGCATTGTATGTGAATGCAACCTTTTGAACAACTGATCTTACGCCACGTAAAAATTTTGTGGTTTGGCTGCTCAGTTCACCCAATTTATAGAGAGTTTCATTATCACTGTTTGTATAAACAATATCAGTTGTTTTTGATAATTCTCCTCCGTAATCAATTACCTCCTTGGTCGGATTTCCGTAGCTATCATAAGTGTATGTTGAAGCGAGAGTGATATCTTTTACAACATCTTTTTCGCTCTTGTTTTTAAGCATAATCTTGACCGTCTTATTTGCAGCGACTATAACATCATAATTGAATGTAACAACTGCTCTGGGTGATTCACTTTTCTTTAAGATATTGAAGTTTAACGGATCATACGTTTGTGAAGTGTTTTCATTGGTTATTCCATTGTGTTCATTTACAATCTGAAACCCTCTAAATCCTAGTCCTTGTTTGTGAACTATTGCATTATAATAGGAATAATGAGCTGAAGCTTTAACGTTTCCGTTGTAAAACGTTTTGACCGATTCTGCTACATGAAAACCACCGTTGAAATTCATATGTGGAAATATAGCTCCTGATCCGGGATTGAAGCAAGGATTTTCAGTTGTACTTTCGTTTAGCTGTTGGTATCGAGTTTGAGTAATAGCACCAAAGCTATTTACTACACCTGACAGAAGTGTGCTTTTAAATTGGTTGTACTGGTAAGCTATGCGTGAGGCAATTCCATCCTTAATACAAATCAATTGGTGAAAATAATTTTGACTTAAAATGTTAGTTGGTATGATGATTGCCTCTTCAGGTGCGCTTGTAGACAAATACGTATAAATATTTGATCTTCCATTAGCAATGAGATAAGTATTTATAATTCGCGTTTTGTTATAGTCAGCGAAAGAATGGACTAGATCAGATTGTCCATCTCCATTCATATCTTGTAATATAAATGTTGAGGATTCCTTTCTTTCAGTAATGTAAGCTGTTTTTCCAGCAAAACCGGCTAATCCGTCTGATAGATAAAATGTCCATGTATTCCCGTTATTTATTAATGGTGAAAGCACAAAATCAGTTTTTCCATCTCCATTGAGTTCCCCAACCATAAATACTCGGTCTTTAAGCATCTCTTTTTTTAATCCGGTGAAGGTTGATGACCCATTAATCGAATAGCTTGTTCCCGTTTTACTAAATGTATATCTAGTTGCACCAATACTATTTATATGACAAAGATCGCTTTTCCCATCTCCATCATAATCTAATACATATAATTTATCAGATTGATTATATGCATCTTGGTCTGATTTATAGCCCGATCCATTTCGTGGGAAAATAACATTGAAGTTAAAAGGATAGCACCTGAATAGTTCTGTATTGTTTTCTAAATCAAATAGATAAAATTCTGATCGGAGACCTGAACCTAACGGATTGGCTATTGTTACCACTAATATTTCCATTTTTCCGTCACCATCGAAATCACCTGGGTAGAATCGTTTAGGAAGTCTGCATGAAGTTGCTCCACTGTTGGGATGAAATATAGGGAAGTTAAAACTCCGAGTGTATTTTTTTGAAATCCCATTATATGGATTTGAAGTGTAAACATGAAATTGTATCGTTTCTGATGTTGACGACAAAGAACTGTTTATCTTTATAATTTCTTCTCCAGGTATATCATCCAGATCCATACAGAATATATCCATGAATCCAGATTCGGTAATTAGTTAGGGGCAGAAATTTGCTAATGATCCACTCAATCCTGTAGAGATAATGATAGATTCAGTTCCTTTATACTCTGACCCTAAAAATATATATGATGATCCTACAGGAAGTGTTTCAATATAAGACCTCTTGTTTGGCAGTGTAATAAGTCCATCGTTGTCTGTTCCGTAGTCAAATTTACCTTTAGTAACTCTTAGTTCGTATGCCTTAGTGAAGTTATGCCAACGCATCATTTGCGAATCTTTTTTCTGGTAGGCATGCACTTGCTTGTTGTCTCCATAATAAAAGAGTAAAGGATTTAAGCTTGTTCCTTCTGCACTATAATTGATAGACTTTAAAACCGAAGATGTTCGTATTGATTCATAATTTAGTGAATAAACCCCAATTTCGGTTCCATTACTTTTTGTGGTAATGGAACTCAAAAGATAATCCATACTTACAGCTTTCCCTAAAACATATTGGATTTGCACATCTTCTCGGGGAAATGTATATGCAAATTCAATGGAAAACTGTCCATTTTGACCATATGTGATTTTACTAGGTTGGTATAAAAATGAAGTTTTAGTATATGAATAGCTGATAGAGTCTCCATTTTGATTATATATTTTCGTAATCGGGAAGCTAAGAACACCTGGGGTTATGGGATCTAAACTTTGGGGATAACCCATTATAGCCCTACTCCCATCTGGATAAAATACTTCAAAATAGACAATAGTAAGAGGAGTTGATCCTGATGCAAAATGTCCAATAACCTTGATATTTCCTCGTTCGGTTTGATATATGGTTTTGTATCCGTCTTTTGATATCTCAATCAATCTATTCCCATCAAGTGCAAATGCCCCTTGAGAATCCGTAATTCCATCGTAATAGATTGTTTTGTTGTTTTTCGAGATAGATGATAATCCAGAGATATTCCAACCTTGCCCAACCTGACCGTTTCCTCCAGCGCTATAATAGAATAGAGAAACTTTAGGACTGTATCCTTTAGGATCTTCCGCCACAGTAATCGGAACACTAAGAGTCATCGCTCCAGTTGGGGTGATAGATGTACTAAATGAAATCTCACCGACACCTCGACTCCGATCAATCTGATATGAGGTCGGAATATGATCGTGAAGCGATTCTGTTGTCGCCATTGATAAAGAACTCATCATCGGGAGACTAACGTTCAGTTCCCGAACGTACGGATATCCAGAGCTGTCTATTGATAGCGAATCTGGGGAAAGAGGTTCTAATGTGAAATATTTCTCACTGTTTTTTTGTGCAGTACCATATTGAACGAATAATACCGACAAAATAAATATAAGATGATGTCGTTTCATAATGTGGTATTAT
>JBKEBB010000069.1:0-1878 GCA_047972845.1 Bacteroidales bacterium | reverse complement strand
GTCGGATGAATTTTCCCGTTAGGGAAAAGAAAACCACGGTTTTTAAACCGTCATTAACGCCAAAGGATTTTATCCTTTGACCTTTCAACCTACGGAACTTGTTCCGTAGTCTTTGAGTTTCTGTATTGATCATCTCGTTCCTTATTAATTAATTCAAGTTGCTACTTATAGTATTTATATAATAAAAAGGTCAAACCCTTAATTTTGTATTGCTAACATACATAAACAAGAGATTGACCATGGTTACAAAAACCGTTGCAATATACGTATTTTTTGATGATATATTGAAAACAATGAATTACAAAGAGCCCACAAACCGAAAAACTACCGATGCGGAAATTATAACTGTCGTTTTGATTGCTGCCCAGTATTTCGGTGGAAATATTGAGACATCCCTCTGCTTTGTCCGTTCTACCGGCTTGATGCCAGATATACTTGGAAAAAGTCGCTTCAACCGGAGATTGCACAATATAGGAGAATTTCTTAGTGAACTCTTTTTCTATACAGGCCAGGCAATAAAGCATATGAACCTTCAAACAACTTATAGCATCGACAGTTTTCCTGTGGCAGTTTGTCAGAATATCCGCATTGCAAACTCTCGAATAGTCAAAGGTGAGCAATATAGAGGTAAATGCGTATCCAAACGTGTTTATTTCTATGGCTTTAAAGTTCATATGATAGTTACTTCGGATGGCATTCCTGTAGAATTTACTTTTACAACAGGAAGAATCCATGACATTGATGGGATAAAGCAATTGCCCATCAATCTGCCGGAAGGTAGTGACCTGTTGGCTGATTCCGCTTACACTGATTATTTGCTTGAGGATATGCGATAATAATATTCAGCTGAAAGCTGCAAGAAAAAGCAATTCTAAGAAGCCTCATAGTCCTTGTACGGAATACCTCATATCTATTCACAGAAAGAGGATTGAAACAGCTTTCTCTGATATTGCGAAATATATGCCTAAGAAAATTCATGCCGTTACTGAAACTGGGTTTCTGATTAAACTTATTATGTTCATTTGGGCGTATACGTTTGATAAATTGTATAAATCATAAATATCAACTTGAATTAATTTATACTGCTAATTTAACATATTGATAGTAGGGAATGTTTTTGTAAATATCAAACAACTGACTGTAAAATTCCAATAGCCAGTTTGAAGAACGAAATTTCAGAAGAGTAATGGTGGAATATTCAGTGTTCAGGCTGTGTAAAAAGAAAGAAGCGATACAATAAACCTGTTTTAGAGTATCGCAGATTAATGATATAAAACGATTTTAAAGCGTTTGTTTAGCAGATACGACTGTAACCTCAAGCACCCTGTTTGGGAAAGAAAACTTTTCTTTCATCATACCAAATTCAGGACCGGAATTCATAAACCGGGCAGTACCGTTTATCAGGAATCCCGTACCCTGATAGTCCTTATATCCTAAAACTTCACGGCTACCTAATGTGATTTTGACCTGATTATTGATATTTACATTCTTTTCTGTTTTACGAAAACCGTACACCGGTATTAATATGCGCCCGTCTTCGGTAACTACTATGTATGAATTCCACGTATTCACTACATGAGGTTCGTCCTCTCCCCACGACACAACAGATACTACACCTTCATGTTTAATTACTTCCATGAATTTATCCGGTAATTTAGCTGAATCTTCCATATCACTTTTAGTATTGTTAATTGCTGCGAAGTTAGTATATAATTATTTAGAATAGTCGAACCAGTTAGAAGTTTTATTAATTGATCTCTATGAAGTCATCTTGACTTTTCGTTTTTGTTAATTTTGTTAAATAATATACTCATAAATGCCAGATAATTGAAGGCCTTCCATGTTGCAGTCTTTGTCTCAAATCTATTGAGTAAGGTT
>JBKEBB010000014.1:0-3634 GCA_047972845.1 Bacteroidales bacterium | reverse complement strand
GGGACGAAGGTGTGCAATCTCACGCAAAAATTCCAATGTATGACCTTTCTTCTGAAGAGGATAGGTATTGGGATCTGCCGAGCCGTAAATAACAATATTATCGGCTTGAATTTCTCCCTTCTGTCCACTCCCTTGCGAGGCCACCAATGTTCCTTTCACATGAATACATGCTCCTGTAGTGATAGGCTTTAGATACTCCTCACCAAACTTCTCCACATCCACCACAACTTGTAGGTTGTGTATGGTCGATCCGTCATTCAGGGCGATGAAATTCACATTTTTATTTCCACGTCGGGTTCTAACCCATCCTTTCACTTCTACTTCCGTTCCGAATGCTTCACTTTGAAGAATATCGACAACTTTTGTTCTACCCATTGTTGTAATACTTTAATTATTGAATCGTTGAGAAGTTGAGTCGTTATTTCAGACACAGCTAACTCAACGACTCAACTCAGTGCAATTGAAATTTCTATTCGTATGCTCCCATTCGCAGCATGTTCACCTCGTCTTCTGACAGGTAACGCCATTGTCCGCGGCGGAGATCCTTTTTAGTTAAACCGGCAAACAATACACGGTCCAGTTTTGTCACTCTATAACCCAGCACATCAAAGATACGACGTACTACACGGTTTTTACCCGAGTGAATTTCAATACCTACCTGATCCTTGTCGGTATCGGTCGCATAGCTGATGGCGTCGGCATGAACCATACCATCGGAAAGCTCCACTCCCTCTGCAATTTTAATAAGATCCTCTTCCGCTACTTCTTTATCCAAGAACACGTGATAGATCTTCTTCTTATTGAATTTTGGATGCGCCAATTTGGCAGCCATCTCTCCGTCATTGGTCAACAAAAGTACTCCTGTTGTATTTCTATCCAAACGGCCTACCGGATAAATTCGCTCGTTACAAGCCCCCTTCACCAAGTCCAACACTGTCAGACGTGCTTCCGGATCATCCGATGTTGTTACGCAATTCTTCGGTTTGTTCAAAAGAACGTACACTTTCTTTTCAAGTTTGATCAATTGATCGTGAAAAAGCACTTTATCTGAACGCATAACTTTATGTCCGAGTTCATTAACCACTTCTCCATTTACAGATACTACACCTGCCTTGATAAACTCATCGGCTTCGCGACGTGAACACACACCGGCATTAGAGAGGTATTTATTGAGACGGATCGGCGCGTTGGGGTCGATATGGCTTTCTTTATACTCAATCTGCTTGCGCTGGCTGTATTTGTTATTCGGATTGTACTCTCTGTCGTTTTGACGTTTGAATCCACCACTGTTGCCGCGACCTTGTCCTCCGCGATTGTATCCGCCGCCTTGAGAACGATCTCCTCCTCCACTGTATGGACGACGTGGACGGTCTTGGTTGTAGCCACCACTACGTTCGCCACCACCGTATGAAGGACGTGGACGATCTTGGTTGTAGCCACCACTACGTTCGCCGCCACCATACGATGGACGTGGACGATCTTGGTTGTTTCCTCCGCTACGCTCGCCACCACCATATGATGGACGTGGACGGTCTTGGTTGTAACCGCCACTGCGTTCGCCACCACCATACGATGGACGTGGACGATCTTGATTATAGCTGCCGCGCTCGCCACCTTCGTTTGAACGTTGTGGACGGTCGCTTCGATAAGGTCTATCATTATTGAATGAACGCTCAGAGCGCTCACCATAGGCGGGACGTTCACTACTTGCGTAGGGTTTACGTTCTTGGGACACCGGAGTTGATCCCTCCTTTTTCACTGTAAAACGCTTTCTCTTACCATCTCGGCGTGCCTCGCTGCGATTCTCATCACCCGCTTGGCCATTTTGATTAAAATCTCTCATTGGATTTGCTTAATTGTTGAAATACTTAATAATAGTCACTAATAGGTTAATGTGCTGGGCGTATAACTGCTCCATCATTTTGTGTGGGTCAACCACACAATACATTTTAGGTGTACCTGTTAAGAATGATAATAGTTACTGATCCCGGATTTGTTTAAAAATTCAAGTAATGTGATATAATTGTTCTCGATGTTTATTTGCGCATTCCCGTATAATTGTGGGGAGTGATCGCTTTTAGTTCATTTTTAATGGTTTCACTCACCTCGAGTGTATCAATAAAACTTTTAATAGATTGTTCCGTTATAGCATTGTTGGTTCGTGTCAATCCTTTCAAAGCTTCGTATGGTGATGGGTATCCTTCTCGTCTGAGAATAGTTTGAATCCCTTCAGCCACAACCGCCCAGTTCACCTCAAGATCATGTCTCAAAGCCGATTCGTTGAGAAGCAGTTTACGCAATCCTCTCAATGAGCTGTTAAACGCGATCAAAGCGTACGCGAATGGCAATCCCACGTTGCGCAACACGGTCGAGTCGGTCAAATCTCTTTGAAGACGAGACACGGGTAGTTTGAGTGAGAGATGATCCAACACCGCATTGGCAATACCCAAGTTTCCTTCCGAATTTTCAAAATCAATCGGATTCACCTTATGGGGCATCGCACTCGAGCCTACTTCTCCTTTTTTAATCTTCTGCTTGAAATACTCCATCGATACATATTGCCAGAAATCGCGATTCATATCGATTATTATCGTATTAATCCGCTTCATGGCATCAAACAGAGCCGCCAGATTGTCGTAGTTGGAAATCTGTGTAGTCCACTCTTCACGAACCAGCCCCAGATTCGAACCGAGAAAATCATTAGCGAACGCTTGCCAATCGGTCGTCGGATAGGCTACGTAATGGGCGTTCATATTTCCTGTGGCACCACCAAACTTTCCACTGATGGGCACATTCTTCAATTGACTAAGCTGCTTCTCCAAACGATACACAAACACCATCACCTCTTTTCCCAACGTGGTGGGCGAAGCCGGTTGTCCGTGAGTTTTAGCAAGCATGGAAATTTCTTTCCACTCAACCGCGTATATTTTCAGTTGCGCTATCAACTCCTCCAAAAGAGGATAATAGGCCTTTTCGAGCGCCTCTTTAATAGAAAGCGGTGTGGCCGTATTGTTTATATCCTGCGAAGTGAGTCCGAAGTGAACAAACTCCTTGTATGTGTCAAGACCTCCGATTCGGTCGAATTCTTCTTTAATAAAATACTCCACCGCTTTCACGTCGTGGTTCGTAGTGGATTCAATCTCTTTTACACGACCCGCTTTTACCTCGTCAAACGAAAGATAGATCTCACGCAACGCTGGAAAAATCGATGGATTGATTGATTCGAGTTGCGGCAGCGGAAGTTCGCACAACGCTATAAAATACTCTATCTAAACCTGCACTCGGTATTTTATCAGTGAATATTCTGAAAAGTATTCGGATATATGGGCTACTTTGTCCCGATAGCGTCCATCGACCGGAGTTACGGCAGTGAGCGGGGAAAGAAACATTATAGATCGTATTAAATCGATTAGTACTTATTTGAAACCGCAAAGATACAACATTATGATGTAATTCAAGTTATTTTCTATCGTAAATTATCAACCACAAAACAAACAATTCCCATACAACGATTTGTATCGTCCTGAAAAATCGTTACAGGATTAATAATATAAAAATAGTAGAATTGATTAATTGGAGATGCCTGCAGGCATCTCCAATTTTCGTCTATACGTTTTAATCTTCACAGTACGCT
>JBKEBB010000013.1:0-5330 GCA_047972845.1 Bacteroidales bacterium | reverse complement strand
GCGTACTGTGAAGATTAAAACGTATAGACGAAAATTGGAGATGCCTGCAGGCATCTCCAATTAATCAATTCTACTATTTTTATATTATTAATCCTGTAACGGTTTTTCAGGACGATACATAACGGATCATTTATTTCATCCATGGATATATGTCCCGTCTATTGGGGTTATTCTTTGGTTGATTATTCTTACATTTGCAGTCAGAACTTTTTTTGTTCTTGTTTGAAAGTAATCCAACACTCATGATCAGAAATCAGAGATCGGTATTAATAATATACACCGGCGGTACGATCGGTATGATCGAGAATGCGGACTCAGGAGTCCTCGAGTCATTTAATTTTCAGCACTTGTTGCTTCAAGTGCCTGAGTTACGTCGTTTCAACTACGATATTTCGTCTATTCAATTTGATCCTCCGATGGATTCCTCTGATATGGAACCGGAGGCTTGGGGAAAGTTGGTCGGTATTATAGCCGAACACTACCATCGTTTTGATGGATTTGTGATTCTTCATGGTACAGATACCATGGCATATACCGCCTCGGCGTTGAGCTTTATGCTTGAAAACCTGGCAAAACCCGTTATCCTAACCGGCTCACAGCTGCCTATCGGTATGCTTCGTACTGATGGGAAGGAGAATTTGATTACAGCCATTGAAATAGCTGCCGCGCACGAAAACGGAAAACCGATCGTACAGGAGGTAGGAGTTTTCTTTGAAAACTCACTGTTCAGAGGGAATCGTACCTCTAAACTCAATGCCGAACACTTCAACGCGTTTCGGTCAATGAACTATCCCCCTTTGGCTCATGCGGGCGTACATATCCGATACGATTACAACGCGCTTTACCACCACCAGACGGTTCGTCCACTGAAACCTCATTATCTATTAGATCCGCATGTGGTAATTTTGAAACTGTTTCCCGGAATTTCCCCCGATATTGTAGATGCGGTGCTGAATATCCCTCAGTTGAAAGGAGTTGTTCTCGAAACCTTCGGAATGGGCAATGCCCCACGAAAGGAGTGGTTCATCCAAAAGTTGAAGGATGCCATCGCTCGAGGTATTGTGATAATGAATGTCACCCAATGTGTATCGGGACGTGTTGAGATGGAAAAATACACCACAGGATCTACGTTGATGGAGATCGGCGTGGTGAATGGTTATGATAGTACTACTGAATCGGCTGTTACCAAGTTGATGTTTTTATTCGGTCACAATCTGGCACCCGACGAGGTAAAAGAGCACCTTGAATGTTCGTTAATAGGCGAAATCACCGTCCAATAAGAAGAATACGGAGAGAGCCTCGACCGTTTTAATTGACGCTAACTATTACATAATACCTTTGAAAAACAAAATTAATCGTATGAAACGCAGAGATTTTATTCGTTCAGTATCCATTGGTGCAGCCGCGACGTTGGCTCCCATGGCGATGGCCACTCCCCGTGAATTGAAAGGAATCGCTTACGAAGAGAAACAGATGTATGAATGGCAGGTGTATAGCCTCTCACGTGGAGCTGCCCAGTTGGATAATTATTTTCAACGTGTTCTGATTCCCTATCTCAACAGATTCGGAGTCAAAGTAGGGGCATTCAGCTCGTATGGATTGGAAACTCCATCCAAACAATTCTATCTGTTGGCTTATCCCAATGCTTCGGTTTATTACAGCCTTAAACACTCCATGTGGAAAGACGACTCTTTTTTGAAGGAGGCAAAACCCTATTTTGATGAAACAGCTTCGGCTCCCATCTATACCAATGTGGAGATCTCTCTTTGCGAAGCGTTCGATGCGTTGCCCCAATTCCGTCAGCCCGCCGCTGAGCGTGGCCTGTTTGAGTTTAGGGTTTACTGGAGTCCCAACGAAGAGGCCAATCAACGGAAGATTCACATGTTCAATAACGGAGAAATTGATATTTTCGACGCGGTAAAGGTTAACTCTGTTTTCTACGGAGAGATACTCGCCGGTCCGCGCATGAATGCCTTGATGTACATGACTTGGTTCAAAGATATGGCAAGCAGAGACGAGGCTTGGAAGAAGTTTTCAGCGCATCCTGATTGGAAACGAATGAGCGGGATGGAGCAATATAAGAATACAGCCACTAACAACACTCGGATATTCTTATTGCCTCTGTCGTACTCCCAATTATAAACCGAAAAATCCGTTCTGTCATGCTTGTTAAAATCTATCCCGATAATCCGAATGAACGCGAGTTGGAACGCGTGGTCAATCAACTGCTCGAGGGCGAGCTTATTGTCTGTCCCACCGACACGGTTTACGCGGTTGCCTGTGATGCTTTGAATGTCCGGGCGGTCGAATCAATATGTCGTTTTAAGGGGATAGATCCGAGAAAGACAAACCTCTCCATCGTATGTTGCGATTTAAGCCAAATTAGCCGTTACGCTAAGGTGGACACCCAGGTGTTTAAGTTGATGAAACGTCATTTGCCCGGTCCGTTTACCTTCATCCTCAACGCGGGTGGCGAGTTGCCCAAAATATTCAGAAACAAAAAGACGGTAGGCATACGTGTGCCCGACAATGCGATTGTTAAAGAATTGGTGCGTCGATTGGAACGCCCCTTGATGACCACCTCTGTGCACGATGATGAGTACGAGGACGAATATACCACAGATCCGGAGTTGATTCACGAACGGATGGAACGAGTGGTTTCTATGGTGATCGTCGGAGGATATGGAGGTCTGCTTCCCTCAACCATTGTGGATTGTACAGGCGATGAACCTGTTGTTACCCGTCAAGGTGCCGGAGAATTTATATTTTAATCTATACCCGTCGGATATCCTTTTTTAAAAAGATTTCCGGCGGGTTTCCCATTTGTTCTGAATAGAATAAGAGAGCCTATCAACTGATTCATTGTATTTGAATAAGATCCTTATTTGATACCATAGAGAGACTCATAAGGACTAACTGTAAATGATAGAGAAAATAAATTATGAATATTATCTTATTTGATGTTGACTGCCGCAAGCAGTTGTATCCGCTGACAGAGATTCGCCCCGCGAGTGAATTACGTGTAGGAATAACTACCATTCGTGAGAAGTGGGAGAGTTATCTTTCCGGAAGTTACTCTTTTTTGACAGATGAATACCTTTCCGGCCGCTATCCGTTACGTGTAGAGGAGATCAATCTCTTTATCGAAGGAAATATTCTGCCTACGTTCGGATTTGTTTTCACCCTCACCCAATTGGATGCAGGTGAGGCTGTTTCTTACAACGGACGAATTGTCGCTTACAAAGGTTCGATGGAGGAGTTTACCACGAAACAGTATGTTCGGATCATTGAGTTCAATGAGCCGTTGGTGGTTATCGACTACAATTATCGGGTGTTTCAGTACAATGGAGAGGCTATCAAGTCCGATTTCTTTTATATGACAAAAGGCCATGTGTCGAAGGAACTTCCTTCGTCCAATTGTGTGATTGGAAATTCGATAGACGAGGAGGGGCGTCCATTGATCTTTATTGAAGAGGGAGTCACCATCGAGTGTTGTATCCTGAACGTAAAGGAGGGTCCTATCTATATTGGTAAAAACGCCAATATCATGGAAGGGTCGATGATTCGCGGACCCTTTGCCGCCGACGAAGGATGTGTGGTCAATATGGGAACAAAGATATATGGGGCAACCACTCTTGGCCCCTATTGTAAGGTAGGAGGCGAATTGAGCAATGTGGTTCTGATGGCCTATTCCAATAAGGGGCACGACGGATTCCTCGGCAATGCCGTTCTTGGACAGTGGTGCAACATCGGAGCGGGAACCAGCGCGTCCAATCTGAAGAACGATTATACCGAAGTGAAATTGTGGAATAATGCCATTCGTCGTTTTGAGAAAACCGGACTCCAATTCTGTGGTCTGGTCATGGGCGACTATTCACGTATCGGAGTCAATGTGATGCTAAATACCGCCACCATGATCGGTGTGGGTTGCAATGTGTATGGTGCCGGATTCCCTCGCAACTTCATCACTTCGTTTCAAGAGGGTGGAGCGAGCGGTATGGAATTGGTACACTTCAAAAAGTTTCTCTCTACACTGGAAACAATGATGGCCAGAAGAAAATATACGATCAGCCCCGAAGAAAAAGAGATCTGCGAATATCTCTTTAACGAATCCGATACCTAAGAAGAATCGACCGGATCTTGATTTTGACACTTCTCACTCCGACGTACGATAGCTCAGGTGGGTGTATGTAGGGCGCAATTTTGCGCCCTCATTTGTTTATCGTCAATCTTTACGACACATCCTTTCTATCTAAATTCTCCTTTACTTTCCGTCAAGGAGTTGTTTTAAATGTCTCAACATGATTGGGAAAGCCGGAGTTGGCATACCGCCGTGGTCATACCCTTGCATTTCGTATATGAAACTGGCTTTATGTCCGTTCTCTTTCATAATTCGCCAGAAGAAAGCAACCTCTTCGTAACGCCCATGGAGCTCCATGTTTCTGTCTCCTGTAAAAAACACCACCGGAGGTGCTTCCGCCCGAGCATGGTACATTGGCGCATAGTCGTCCGCATAGGGTTGATTCGGACGAATGCCCCGTTCTTCTCTATAAGCCATATGGCTCAGCGCGTTTCCACTGAATGGGAATAGAGCGGTGAATGTATCGGGATCGATAGCATACGGCTTCATCCACCGTTTGTCCAATCCGATCATCATGGTAAGATAGGCCCCGGCGGAATGTCCCGCTACAACAATCTTTTCGGCCGACCCTCCAAATCGTTCAATGTTTTTTACCACCCAGGCTACCGATGCCGCGGCATCCATCAGACAGTCGTGCACGTTGACTTTGGGCGTGAGTCGGTAGTTTACCGCCGCGATGGCGTAACCGCTGTTTTTCAACTCTTCGGGAATGTATTTCTCTCCTTGGGTCAAACCTCCTCCATGAAACCAAACAATCGTAGCAAACCCTTTTCGGTTTGTTGGATAATAGAGATCGAGTTTACAACGATCCTGCTGATACTGATCCGGATTTTCAATAACCGAACTGTATGAAATATTGGACTCAGTGGTGTAATTCGTCTCTTGCGCATTGATTCCCCACGAGCAAAGAATGAGTAGAAGTGAAATGATAATTTTGAAATGAGCATTCATGGATTGTCTGTTTTTATTTCGCAAATGTAACCCATTATTTGCTGAATAACGACTGTTTTGTTGACGAAAATTGGGTGTTATATCAATCGATCGTATCTTATATCTGAACGAATAAAATTGTATCGTCCTGAAAAATCGTTACAGGATTAATAATATAAAAATAGTAGAATTGATTAATTGGAGATGCCTGCAGGCATCTCCAATTTTCGTCTATACGTTTTAATCTTCACAGTACGCT
>JBKEBB010000010.1:0-12171 GCA_047972845.1 Bacteroidales bacterium | reverse complement strand
GCGCGTGGCTGGTCCTAGGGCTTTGGACTCAGGAATCAATAGGTCCTCCTGCGACAACGTTTGTACATTAACTCCCGTCTCCCGCCACGACCCCGCACGATAATTTAAAACAACAGATTTTCCTTCTGTTTCTTCAATGCTTAGTAAATTAATCACCATTGGAGTCTCCGGCTTGAAATATCCATTAAGGAAGGATGTCAGATTTTTCGTAGTAATCTGTTTTACCTCCTCGTTAAATCGTCGATGTTTCAACTGCTTGTTTGAAGGGAATGCCCCAATTACCTTACCGCCCAATAGTCGCTCTGTTCTAAACCATCTCTAAAAGTACGATCCATAAATTCGAGCAATAAATAAACCCCAATAATAAATATTATCGCACAAAAAAAAGCAGCCATAACAAAAAGTGGACGCTTTCGAGATACTACCAATAATGGACTTGTAGGGGGAGTAACTACCTGGATGGTCCCAGCATCCACCAAGATATTTTTTTGTTTAAGCTTTGCCAATCCGAGATGATGAAGTATTGTTAAATAGGCTTCCTCCTCGACTCTTACATTTCTCGTCTGCTTCCCCAAATTTGGTCCTACTGGTGAATATAACTCATATATTGCTCTGATTTCATCTCTTCTAATATCCATGACTGCCAGTTCGGCTTTGCTCTTTTCATACTTCAACAAGGCGTCTAACCACTGTGTAACCATATCAGTAATCGCAACACCCTCTTTTGAAAAACGATATTGATTCATATTATCAGAGATTTCACGAATTCTCTTCTCTGATTCTGCAAGAGCAGACTTATATTTCTTCAATGATTCGTTATCCGCATTTCCTGAGCTAAATATCTCAATTTCGGCTATCTTTCCATTTAGATTAGAGATGGAAGAGAGCTGCTTAATAAAAAGTTCGTTTTCCAAGATCAACTTGGATCGGGTCTCCATCTGTTTATCCAATTCATCCATTAACGCTTTAGAACTCTTATTTTCCATCATCACCTCCTCATAGCGGATCTCGATTGAATTATTTAGGGCAGCTAAGTGTTTAGTTTGCTCCTCGTAGTTAATAATCTTATTTTCAATATTGAATTGAACTAATTCATCCTCGGATAACTCTAACTTTTGCTTCGCCAATGCCAATTGTTCTTCAAAATGCTTTACTACATCATCTGAAGCACTAAGAAGTAGCGTTTCGTAACGTTTAATCAGTTCCTCATTAAGAAAAATAAGGGTATTAGTAGTAATTCCGGGATCGTCTGTCTGATAAGAAATCTCTATCATATCACTTGATCCTTTTCGTACAATCTGTATTTTACTTAAAAAATTATACCCGTAATACTTATTATCCCAATTAAAAACATCATACACAAAATTTCCTTGTTCCTCTTTTCTAAATTTTGTAAGGTTATTCAACGTATTCTCATAGGAATTGCGATCTACCAGATCCAAAACTGGCTTATGAACAATCTTTAATAACTTAATATAGTTGGAAGCATAGATATATCTGTTGTTTTTATTGGGATCTCCGTAAACTAAATGTTGAGCAAGTAGCTTTAAAGAAATAGTTTCTAGAGTTCCCTTTGCTTTTGCTATGTTAATAATATTCTCATGCGCATTATTTGAAGCAACCCAGTCAGTTCGTCCGGACATATCATCCACTGATGCTTTAGAGGTAATCCCTGTAAAGATTGTAGTTGTCACATTGAACATCTTAGGCAGAAATGATGATAAATAAATCGCTAATACGACTGCCACCGTAGTACCAAAAAACAGCTTGTATCTAATACGATATAAGAAACGTGATATAAATAGAAAGATATCCATATGTAACAGTGTATATTATAAGGTCATTAAATCTATTTCATACAATCCAACAAGATACTCAAAATTATCGTTGTCTTAAAATTTTCACCTTAGTAAGCATTTCCAAGATAGTCACTGCATTGTGCAGTGAGGCTCTACTCGTTTGGTATTTAATATTCGCCTCTGTTCTTCGTCCTCTCTCCAAAGACAACGCAATAATATCAATTCGTCCATTCGCAAAATCTCGTTCTGAGATTGACATCTGAGCATCGTACAATGCGACTGACTCAGCATTTACTTTCAACAAAGCCAAATGTTTCACAACTTCGTTATAGGCCTCCAGAATCAACATTTGTCTATTCTCCAATGCTCTCTCCAATTCATACTTACTCTGTTGCATTTGAGATCTATAGACATCGTTTTTATTTTTCCGAGAGAACAAATCATCCAAAGGAATGGAGACAATCGCCCCCACATTATACCAATTTTGGGTAGAAGTGGTAAAGCGGGGATCATTGGGATTAATATCACCCGTTTGAAGCAGATAGGTGTTATTGGTTCCATATTGATACGACCCTTGCAAACGGACATACTTAAGCCACTCTTTTTTAGAAACCTTCAGCAAACTCTCAACTTCTTTTTGTTTTTCAGTATAAAATTTTACATCCGCATACGATTTCGCAGCCTCAAGAAATACTGAGACAGGAGGCAGTTGAATATTTTCATAATCTATCTCAAGATACTGTATACTGCTTAACAACGTATCAGTGGTAATTGAATCTACGGAAATGGTGTCGGGTAGTTTTGTCGGTGGTTGTTGATCAAAGACAAAACATTGACATAAGAACAGGAATAAAACAATGTAATAATTTTTCATTAGTTATGATCAGAATTCGTTGTTAGGTTGAAAGAAAAAAGCAAACATATACCTGTGATGGACATTCTATCTATTAACATCGGTATCCAAGTATCTGTTTTGCAAATTTGCTTATTTATTTTCAATTTATCCCTATTCCATATTCTTTTTTTTATAAATCATCTACAAATGGCTCGGTTTCGCAGTAATTAGGCCTATTAGACGACTGTTTATTAGTCAATACAGACTGATTAAGACTCTGATTACTTGAGTACACTACCAAACAAAAAAAATAGTTTCAGGGATCATTCTTTAGAAAAATAAAAACTCATTTTTTATCCTTATCCACAGCTTCATCCGTCTTTGAACAAACAGAACGTGGAACCAATAAAAATATTTACAGGAAAACGATTGCACATATTACAAAATCTATATCTTTGTGAAATCTGAATTAATAAAAATGAAATGGTACGCTAAAGACGGAGTAGTTTTGATCCTTTCCATGCTTTTTTCAATATGGAGTGGGTATGCGCAGGATTCGGGCAGAAAGATTCTAATAATTAGTTCTTACAGCTCGGATTATCAATGGTCGAACGATATCATTGACGGGATAGGTATTGAACTGAAAAAAACATTCCCTGCCATTGAGATCAACGTGGAATATCTCTCTACAGAGCGATACTTGATGGCCGACAGTTGGGTGGATCGACTTAATCTATCTCTCGACAACTACAACCCGGAAATTCTAAGCGCGATAATCTTAATAGCCGACGAAGCTTGGATGAGCTATCGGAAAGCAAGAATCGATCGGTTCCGTAATACGCCGATTTTCCTTTGCGGAGTTAAACCTCACAGTATCACATTGGATCAATTCAGAGACAAACGTGATAGTCTAACTCTCAATGACTTCACCCTCACCTCCGATCTCTTGGCCAACTTCAAAGCCGGAGGAGTTCTTCGTGAGATGAATATCCCCAGATACATCTCATTTATGAATGAGATGATCCCCGGATTAGATCAATACACCTTAATAACCGACAATAGATTCTATGGTATTTACACCCGTTTATTGGTCGAGGATTATCTAAAAAAAGAATATCCTGAGAGGCCGGTCACCTATCTGGACGCCCGATTCATATCAACTGACTCTTTGTTAAAAGTACTTCCAAGAGTTCCACTCACCAGCGGAGTCCTAATGACTTCGTGGCTAACCGGTGAAAGTGGATTTGAGTATTCAAAAGAGCATCGCTATAACATGATTGAATCTTCCCTGCGAGTTCCTATTTTCATAACCAACAATATTGGTATCACTACCGATCGTTTTTTTGGAGGATATTATTCTGAATCCAAGTTTTGGGGTGACAAACTGGCGAATATATTGGTTCAAAGCCTCAACAGCAATTACTCGGGAAGACTTCCCGTTGAAACATACAGTGAAGAAGAGTGCTACATAAATTGGAGAGTAGCCAAAAAATATGGCATCAGCGAACACCTGTTTCCCTCTTCTGCTATCTTAATAAACAAACCAGACTCTCTCTGGAAAGTATATAAAATCGAAATTGTTTTCACCTCCATAATTCTGTTGTTATTTATTTTGGCAACAATCAATATTCTAATTAGCAATATTAGTCTGAAGAAAGCCCGAATACAAACGCAGAAAGCCATTGAAGAAACCCTAAAATCCAATCAAGATCTCATTAAAACTCAGGAAGAGTTGACTGTTGCACTCGAAAAAGCAAAAGAGGCCGACTACCTCAAGTTCACCTTCCTCAACAGCATGCAGTATGAGATTCGCACCCCTCTCAACACCATTGTCGGGTTCTCAGATCTGATTGGTACACTTGAAGAGAGAAGTGAAATTGAAGAGGCGGCGAGACAAATATCCAGAGACAGCCAACGTCTTCTCAAACTGATCAATAACGTACTTGATCTTTCGCTGATCGAATCCGGAAATCTTGAAATCAAATACGAGCAGATCGAAGTAAAGGGGATGCTCATGGACCTCGTCAACTTGTACCGACAAAAGGCTCCTAAAGAGATAAAAATTGAATATGTTCTTCCGGAGAAAAGGGTTTTTATTAAAAGCAATTCAATACGCCTCTCCCAAGTACTGAGTAATTTGATGGACAATGCGATTAAATTCACTCCTAAAGGAAAGATCGAAGCCGGCTGCATCATCAATGGAGATGATTGTATCGAAATTTACATTAAAGATACTGGTATCGGTATAAAGGATAAAGAAAAAGGATTAGTATTCGACCATTTCTACAAAGGCGATCCCTACTCCAGAGGAACAGGTATTGGGCTCTCTCTTTCTCAAAAGATTATTGAAATCCTTGGAGGAGAGATCGGATTTACTTCCGAGGAGGGTGTCGGATCACGTTTTTGGGTCAAAGTACCAAAAAATCCAACGATTAAAACTTGACATACAACGAGCATATATGGTGTGTAGCTTCAAAAAGATCCTATTATATGCAGGTTTCAACAAACCTAACTACCATTAACATAAAGTGAGTTATGAAGAAGAAGATTATTGTAGTTGACGACAAATTAACCATTGGCAAAATCATCGCGGCATATCTATCGTCTGATTTTAATTTTGAATATTTCGACAATCCTATTCCATGCATCGAACGCCTCGAGAATGGGCCACTTCCCGATCTGATCATTTCAGACATTCTAATGCCCAACATGCGTGGAGATAAGTTTTTGGCATATGTAAAAGAGGACGAACGGCTTAAAGACATTCCCGTTGTAATGCTCTCCAGTGAAGACAGCAGTAGCGAACGAGTGCGCCTATTACAAAATGGGGCGGAAGACTATATAGTCAAACCATTCAACCCATTGGAACTGAAAATTCGTATCAATAAAATATTGAAATAGTATGCAATCTGAACTATCTAAGTTCAAGCTCCCCTTGTGGAAACGCATTTTCGACATCTTAGCTTCGGGAATAGCTCTGATTTTGCTCTCCCCGATCCTATTACTGATTGCACTGGCTATCCGAGTTGAGAGCAAAGGACCTATTATTTACAAATCAAAACGTGTAGGCTCCAACTATCACATATTCGATTTTCTTAAATTCCGCTCCATGTACACAGATGCCGACAAGCATCTCAAGAACCTGAATAAAAAAAATCAGTATGCGAGCGATGAAGAAGTTGAATTAGATATTAAATCATTAGAAGACATCTCGTTGGAAGAGTTACAGAGCAGTGAAGACGTGATACTTATTTCCGATGAATTCTCAGTTGAAGAGCACGACTACCTGATTAAAAAAGAGAACGAACAGGAAAACGCATTTATTAAAATTGAAAACGACCCCCGAGTTACCCGTTTAGGTCGCTTCATGCGTAAATACAGCATTGACGAACTCCCACAACTTATCAATATCTTTAAGGGAGATATGTCGGTGGTTGGAAACAGACCGTTACCTCTCTACGAAGCGGAACAGCTAACCCAAGATGACTATATAGACAGATTCATGGGTCCAGCCGGACTAACCGGGCTGTGGCAAGTTGAGAAACGCGGCGACGCAGGAAAACTTTCTGCCGATGAGCGCAAGCAACTCGATATAAAATACGCTCGAGAATTTTCGTTCTGGCTCGATATTAAGATCATACTTAGAACCTTTACTGCCTTTATCCAAAAAGAGAATGTTTAATCCCGACCCACTGCCGACCTTCTCCACTCCTGCGGACTGACTATTGAGATTGTGGAAGAGATGGGTTGACAACAATGTACTACCGTGAAGATTACGTGTGTTGAAATTATTTTCTGGATTTCTGTCCTGATCGTATTCTATACCTATATAGGCTACGGGATCATACTATATCTATTGGTTCGCATTAAAGAATTCTTTTTCAAACCCAAGGCACTAACACTTCCTGAAGAACTGCCACATGTGACTCTTCTCATCGCTGCTTATAACGAACAAGATATTGTCGATGAGAAGATGTTCAACACCTTGGCATTGGACTATCCTCCCTCTCATTTTCACATTGTATGGGTAACCGATGGATCCACCGACCACACTAACGCGCTGCTAGCTGGTTATCATCAGGTCAAAGTTCTCTTCGAGGCACCCAGAAGAGGTAAATCGGCTGCCCTTAATCGGGCTATTCAATTTGTCGATTCGCCTATTGTGATTTTCACCGACGCCAACACGATGCTTAATAAAGAAGCAATTCAGGTCATTGTTACCGAATTTACCAATCCACAAGTAGGCTGTGTTGCTGGGGAGAAACGTGTGAAGCATAATATCTCTCAAGATGCAACCGCTGGAGAGGGATTCTATTGGAAATACGAGTCTTTTCTAAAAAATCTCGACTACCGACTCTATTCCGCTGTGGGTGCAGTGGGCGAATTGTTTGCCATTCGCACCTCCCTCTTCGTTCATCTACCCGACGACACACTTCTCGACGACTTCATCATGTCGATGAAGATTGCTCAAGATGGGTATAAAATAGCATACTGTAAAGAAGCATACGCGGAAGAGGAGGCCTCCGAAGACATCTCGCAGGAGACAAAACGAAAAATCAGAATCGCTGCAGGAGGAATGCAATCGATCGTTCGACTCAGCGGACTACTCAATATCTTCCGCCATGGACTTCTCTCTTTTCAGTACATTTCACACCGCGTATTAAGGTGGTCAATCACTCCAATACTTTGGTTTTGTTTACTTCCTCTCAACGTCTATCTGGCTCTATCCGGCGAATACAGTATATTCTACGGAATCATACTATTGCTGCATATATTGTTCTATATGGCAGCAATTGCCGGCTATATACTAAGTAAACGTAAAATAAAAACCAAACTCCTTTTCGTCCCTTACTATTTCATTTTTATGAATCTCTGCGTATTACGCGGTTTCGCCTATTTGAGAAAACAGAAAGGTAGCGGAGTATGGGAAAAAGCAAAACGGAAAAATGGGTAAAAAGGCGACATTCCTTCTTTCACGCTTTCTAATAGCGTTACTGACATTAGCCTTCGCATCCCTTGCCATCGCAGGGTGGTTTGCTCGAGTTATTCCACCCCACTCCTCTTGGTTTATATCCATGATGGCGCTGGGGATGTTTCCTCTTCTTGTTTTCAATGTCACCACTCTTTTATTCTGGTCATTCAGGAAAAGCCTATGGGCAGTAGTGCCTCTTGCAGCCATTCTTATTAATATAGAATATATTGGTGCATTTTTCGGGGTCAATCCATGGGCCAAAAAGGAAGCTCTCCCCACCGAAATTAAGATTGCCACCTACAATATCCATGGCTATTCACACAAAGACTTCTACAACGTACTCGACACTGCTCTTAACTATTTCGATGAGCAACATGTGGATATTGTCTGTTTTCAAGAGTTTTGTGGCGAACCAAACTACAATTACAACGAACTGAATTCCCGATATCCATTTCAGAGAGTGATGTCTGACTTTCGTTGCATGAAATTGGCCATTTTCTCAAAAGATTCTATACGTGAAGCTCAATTAATACAGTTTGAGGAAAGTTTCAATAGCGCCATGACCGCCGAGATTCTTTTTGACGGAAAGTCTATTAATTTGATTAACATTCACCTGCAAACCACCAACTTGAATCAGAGTGAAGAGGAGCTGTTTCAAATAAAAAATTACGGAATCGACACCCCCGAAGGAACCAAGGCAATTAATATAATCGTTGAACGCTTGAAAGAGAATGCGCGCATTCGGACTCAACAAGTTGATATTATCAGAAAGGAAATAGATAAAAAGATAGACTCGCGGTTGATTGTCTGCGGAGACTTCAATGACCCCCCTTTTACCTACACGTATCACACCCTAAAAAAAGGACTTTATGATGGATCCAGGGAGATCGGACGAGGCTCCGGACACACCTTCAATCCAATCTTTAAGATATTCAGACTTGACTATATTTTCTACAGTAATGCATTTAGCGGATTACATCGCACCTCCCCCCGCCTGCCGTGGAGTGACCACAATCCGGTCATCTTGGAAATGGCGTTCAACAAGGAGTCTAAATAGTCACTTTCCCACCAGCAAATTTGAATGATACGGAAAAACAACAGTTTAATCAATCTAATATTCTCTGATTGATTTGGATGTTTAATTTTGACTTAAATAACAATGAGCCAAACACCTATTTTCGAACCGCATAAAGCCACGTATGAGTACTGGTGGATCATTGATGGAGTAACAGATGAATACATATGTTCCGAATCCCTTCGTAGCATGTGCGGAATCAATTCGTCACATTTCACCCTTGAAGATTATGTATCTCTACTAAAGCCTACTCATAAGAATCAAGTTAGAAAAGGAATCCAAGTCTATGACGAGATTTTTAAATACGACGAAACCTATCAACTTCTCACCCGCTTTGGCTATCGCTGGGCCCGTTCACGTTCAGTTGATCGAATTACATACGAAAAAGACACCCTTAAGGAAGAATGGGTTTTAGGCTACATAGAGTTTCTTTCGGATAATGAGGTACTCGAAGCGCAAGAAGTAAAAAGCGAAAGTATCAAACGGGAACTTATTCAACGCTACTCATCCATATCCGATCTCCTGATGGAACTACTCCATCAACAGGAGATCGCGTCGATTATACCAAAGATACTAAAAAACCTACTTGAGACCTTCAACGGAGATCGAACCTATCTTTTCGAATATAATCACAACGAAAAGACTATGAGTTGTACCTATGAATTTGTAGCAGAGAATGTTTCACGCGAAATAGATCAACTACAACAAATCCCTCTTGAGGCAACACCTTGGTGGAGCGAGAGGATGCTGGTAAAAAAGCAATTTATCGCATTGGAGGACATTAGTGAGTTGCCTGCTGAAGCAAATACGGAGTATGAAGCCCTGTTGAGCCAATCCATTCAATCCATTTTGATAATTCCACTGATTGGCAAAACCAACACGACTACTGGATTTCTTGGCATTGATATGGTTCACAAGAAACATTGCTGGAGTGATATTGATGTCCAGTGGTTTCAATCACTTTCAAATATAATCAGTCTATGTATCGAATTGAAAAAAGGAGAGGAAAAGGCTATAATTGAAAAAACTGAATACGCGCGACTCTATGAGAATATTCCTCTCGGATTTATTCAACTAAAGTTGGTTCATGATGAAGAAAAAAGAGCGATCGACTACATTATAACCAACTTAAACAGCAAGGCGGAATCAATATTAAAAAACAGCAAACATGCTATGATAGGAATTCCAGCCAGCAAACGAATTACCACCACCAATTTTCTTAAGCGGGAATTAATACGATACCAACATGTCCTTGAAACGGGTGAAACTATTACTGCAAATACTTTCATTGAAGAAATCGGACATCTTGAATATACTGTTTACGCGGGCGAAAACGGCGAAATCATTCTGCTACTTCACGATAACACCGATTCGGTTAATACCTCGAACGAATTAAAGATCAGCAAAAAAAGACTTGAAAACATCTATAAGAATATCCCCATTGGCATCGATATCTATGACAAAGAGGGTAATCTGATTGAATCAAATCGAACGAAAAACAAAATTACGGGATTTGCTCAACAGATAAGTAAAAAAGACCGCAATCTATTTCAAAGAGAAATAATCCCCACCTATTTCTTAGATGATCTGAAGGCACTTAAATCCTCCTCCTGTGAGTTTTACTATGACTCAGAATTACCAAACGGTGAATATGAAAAACGACACCTCATTTTAAAGGGATCTGTTCTTCTTGACGAGATAGGAAATGTAGAGAACTACTTGATTGTTGCTCTTGACAACACCGACATTTTACGATCGAACGACAAAATCAGGGAATTTGAACTGCTATTTAGCTCCATCGCGGAGTTCGCCAAAATAGGAATGGTTCTTTGGACTCCACAAACAAACGCTATCTATTTCACTGAGCAATGGCAGCAAAACCTTGGAATGAAAATGCAGAAGAGCTCATATATAACCGATGCGTATTCCAATGTGGCTGATTCGGACAAAGAGCGAATGATTAAACACATAGAAGATATCGCCTCCGGAAGAATCAACAGTTTTCGCGAAGAGATATGTGTGATGAATAACGGGAAAAAGAGGTGGCTGAGAAACTATTGGAAAGTCACAGAAAACACATTGACCAATGAGAATAGAATCGTAGGACTCAATATTGATATCACAGGACTCAAAAACACCGAGGAAAGACTCAATGAAGCAAAACAGAAAGCAGACCAGTCAGATCTACTCACATCGATCTTTTTAGCCAATCTGAGTCATGAAATACGCACCCCACTCAACGCGATTATAGGATTCTCCGACTTACTGATAGAGAGTACCGATTCTGAGGAGCGTAATCAGTATATTAAAATCATTCATCAAAGCAATGATCTTCTACTTGCATTGATCTCAGACATACTCGATTTGGCCAAGATCGAGTCGGGAATGGTAGATCTGGAAAAAGAAGAACTTTCCCTGAAGGATCTATGTACCGAAGCAGTCCAATCGCTGGAACGTAAAACCAAAGAGGGTGTTGAGCTCATTCTTGATACACCTCTTGAAGAGTGTCAACTTTTTTCTGACAGAAAACGAGTTACTCAAATCTACCTTAACTTAATAAACAACGCGATTAAATTCACCAATCAAGGAGAAATACGAGTTGGCTACCAGATTAAAGAGAAAGTCGTATGCTGTACGTAGCAGACACCGGATCAGGAATCCCTCCCCATTTACATAAGGAGGTGTTCAATCGATTTGTCAAACTCAATGAATTTATCCCCGGAGCGGGACTGGGCTTACCCATTTGTCGAAATCTCGTTGAAAAATGGGGAGGTGAAATATGGGTAGAATCGATACCAGAAAAGGGATCGACCTTCTATTTTACGTTTCCGTATGATGCATCTCTCATAAAAAATAGTCGAAACGAAGATGGGCCCACTGAAAAGAGAATCGAGTCTGTTAAAGAGGTGAAGAATATCAAAAATGAGATTCCACTTCAGAAACCCCTTATCTTAGTTGCCGAAGATACAGATAGCAACTATCTCCTTATCTCCACTTTCTTGAGAGATCAATATCAGATGATACGTGCGCGAAACGGTATAGAGGCAATTCAGCTATACAGTACACATTCTCCGAAACTGATATTGATGGATATTAAAATGCCCCAGATGAATGGACTCGAGGCAATTGGCCATATCAGAGAGGTGGACAAGAATATTCCCATTATTGTACTCACGGCCTTTGCTTACGATGACGATAAAACAAAGGCCCTTGAAGCCGGAGCAAACCTGTATCTTGCCAAACCACTAAACCAAAAGGAGCTGAAAGAGGGAATTCAACAACTAATCACAATGGAGTAAGAGATACAAAAGATGGAAGTGGAACACATATAGAAACTATTTCCAACACACCTTCGTTACAGCGACAAAATGTATCGTCCTGAAAAATCGTTACAGGATTAATAATATAAAAATAGTAGAATTGATTAATTGGAGATGCCTGCAGGCATCTCCAATTTTCGTCTATACGTTTTAATCTTCACAGTACGCTG
>JBKEBB010000009.1:0-2021 GCA_047972845.1 Bacteroidales bacterium | reverse complement strand
CTTCTCCCGGATATTACTCGGTGGCTTTGTGGAATGGTGCGGTGAAAGCTGAGTTGACTGCATCCGATCGCTCCTCTGTTCAGCGATATGAGTACTCTACCAATGGAGCCCGCCCCTTCTTGATTGATCTTCAACATGGCTCGCGCGGAGCCTGCACGATTGAACCGGGAATGAACTTCGATACCGTCTTTTCTTCCCGCATTGAGCAGGTGGACGAATACACCATTCGAGGATATCGTCTTACCCACGGATGGGCTCCCGAGCAGCATGTCTATTTCTACGCCCGTTTCAGTGAGCCTATCAAAGCGATCCATCTGTATGTGAACGATTATCGAGCCGAGGAAATCACTTCGATAGAAGGAACCAACTTAAAGGCTATCCTTCAGTTTGCCGATAATGCAGCTCCCCTTGAGGTGAAAAGTGCCATCTCTTCTGTAAGTATGGAGGGGGCCGAGAAGAATTTCAATGCCGAAGTGGTGAATCGTTCGTTTGAAGAGATTCGCGCGGAGGCCGATAAGCGTTGGAATAAAGTATTGAAACGTATTCGTATTCAAACTACCGATCCAAAGATCCAGGAGATTTTCTATACCTCGATGTACAACGTCTTTCTCTATCCGATGCTTTACAGCGATGTGGATTTCAATTATCGGGGTCCCGATCGGCAGGTGCACAACACCGGAGGATTTCCCTATTACGGAGGTGTAGTCGGATTGTGGGATACGTTTCGTGCAGCCTGTCCATTGATTGCCGTTATTGCTCCGGATGTAATGGCAGACTACGTCAATACCTTTCTGGCTCACTTCGATGTGTATGGTCAGTTGCCTATCTGGACGCTTGCCGGTGTGGAAAACTTTCAGATGATCGGACTTCACTCCATGCCTGTTATTACCAATGCCTATCTCAACGGGGTGAAATTTGACTCTCGGAGGGCTCTCGACGCGATGGTGACTTCCGCCATGACGGACAGTTGTGGTACCTCGATGGGCTATTTCGTGGGGTTGAAAAACTATAAACGGTATGGCTACGTTCCGTTTGATCTTGAAATGGAGTCGGTGGCACGAACACTCGAGTATGCCTTCGACGACTACTGCATCGCGCGCCTTGCCGAGCAGATCGAGAATCATGAGATAGCTACCCACTTCGCGGAGCGGGCGTTGAATTATCGCAATGTGTATGATCCCTCTTCGGGATATATGCGTGGAAAGGATTCGAAGGGGAATTGGAGAACACCGTTTGATCCGTTGATGTCAAACCATCGGCGCGACGACTATTGCGAAGGGAATGCATGGCAGTGGACATTCTTTGTCCCTCACGATGTGGAGGGATTGGCTTCGTTGATGGGAGGTGCCGATTCGTTGGCGTTGAGATTGGATTCTCTCTTTACCAACCCTAATGCGATTACTGGCGACAATGTATCGCACGATATATCGGGATTGATTGGTCAATATGCCCACGGCAACGAACCGAGCCACCACACCGCCTATATGTACAATCGGGTAGGACAGCCCCGAAAAACGCAACAATATGTGCGTCAGATTCTAACCACATTGTATGACAATACACCCGACGGAATTTGTGGAAACGACGATACGGGACAGATGTCGGCTTGGTTTGTATTCAGTGCCATGGGATTTTATCCCCTCGATCCGGCTTCCGGATGCTATGAGTTAGGGGCTCCGCTCCTTGATCAAGCCGATATCGAATTACCCAATGGTAGAACATTCCGTATGAAGGCTGAAAATCTCTCTTCCGACGCTCCCTATGTGGAGAGTGTTTATCTGAATGGGAACAAGTTGGATAGAAGCTACATCACCTTTGAGGAATTTCATCAAGGAGGCGAATTGAAATTTATCATGGGCAAATAACCATTGCCCCATTTCTCCTTACAAAAAGGAATATATGTATCGTCCTGAAAAATCGTTACAGGATTAATAATATAAAAATAGTAGAATTGATTAATTGGAGATGCCTGCAGGCATCTCCAATTTTCGTCTATACGTTTTAATCTCCACAGTACGCTG
>JBKEBB010000391.1:0-1953 GCA_047972845.1 Bacteroidales bacterium | reverse complement strand
GTGCATCATGCGGGGAACATCCGGGCTTTTACACGCCCAGCATGTGGCAGGCTGCATATCGTGTGTATGCTCGTTGGGAGTTCCGGTGCGAAGCGTGTTGCGCACATCCTCTATGGTGTACATATGTCCTCGTGGCGCCGAGTAATCGCGCGAGAAGGCATATCCTGCCCATAAAACAACCATGGCCGGACGTGTCTCCAATACATCCTCCTGCATGTTTCCGAGATGTTTGGTACGGAAGTCCATATCGGCGGTCTTCTTCCACGTGTTGAATTGGCGTGGGAAGTTTTGCCCCCAGATCTCACTCCGAGGTTCGATGCCACTGATAGGTACTTTTACATTGTTGTACAATGTAGCGATTTCGGCGCGACGCTCCGTGATTGATGCAGCCAGCAATCCGAGCATGAATACGAATACCATTACGGCTCCGAGTATTCCCCATCCGATAATGGGCCTGTGTTTTATGGCTTCCGATAATTTCTTGAACATAGCTTACTTATTTATATCGTTTTCTTTCATCACATTCTTTAGCCATTCCGGAATCGGAGATTCGGGCAATGGAACGATGGCGTTGGGTGAGGAGTTGAGGTTGCTCACTTTGGTGTGTGGTATTTGTGTATGGCATTCCCAACAGGCTTTTCCTTTCCCCTCTCTGGTTTGCGTGTAGGTGAGCATTCCTGTCTTAACAAATTCGGTATTGAGCTGTGTGTGGCACCGAATGCAGTTCTCCATAATTACGTTGTTGCTTGCATCGCGTGGGCGGATAACTTGTGGTTCGGCCTTAATGGTGAATATGGCCGAATGATAGAGACCATCCATAGCCTTGAAGGCATATTTTTTGAATACGTTATCTTGAGGTACGTGGCAGTCGTTGCAATTTGTCCAATAGGCATGAGAACTATGATCCCATGATTGAAAATAGGGAGCCATAATATGGCAGTTGACACATGCTGATGGATCGTCGGATAGGTAAGAGTGAGCACTCGACATGTAGATGGTGTAAGCTCCCAAACCTGCCAGAACTCCTCCAATAATAAATATCGGAAGGATCATTGAATTAGGCAGTCGTCCGAGAAACTTTTTCATGATGACGATGTGTTACAGTATTAGACGCGGTAGTAAGTGCAAATATCGAATTAATATTACAAAGAAACAACCTTCTATATAAATAAAGCGTATCGGATGTTACGCTTTTTATCGAATTTAGCCTCTTACCATACGATAAAGTTCTTTTTTTCTCAAAATAGCGATTTGTTTCTTATCCACTTGAATGAATCCCTCTTTCTGCAAATTTGTAATTTCTCTTTCAACAGATGGGCGCGACACACCGAAGTACTCGGCCAATGAGGCTTTTGAACGATCAAGCATAATCGTGTCGGATTCACTCTTTGTGCTTAAATCCAATATGTACATGGCCAAACGTTGTCGGATGGTTCGGAATGACATATAGTAGAGTTTTCGACTTAGACGCGACGCGTAGTTTGCTGATAGATCGAGATAATTCTTCAATAACCGTTCGCTTTTTGATAGCATTTGTAGAAACGATTTCTTCGGAATTATGATTGCATCGGTGGATTCGCGAGCAGTTGCTTGAACCGGAAAACGGTTGTTTTCTCCAAATAGGAATAAGATAGCGATGGGGTAGGGTGAGAAGATATCTTCAACCTTGGTAACTTTGCCTGAAGGATCCGCCATTTCAGCCTTCACGCTTCCCCGAATCAGGATTATAAGTCTGTTTACGGGTTCATCCTGCATGGCAAGAATCTCTCCTTTCTTGAATTTGACTTCATCAATCTTAAATGCTACGAACAATGACTCCATCTCTTCATTGCTCATTTTAGAGAAAAGAGGAGAGCGAGATAATGCGTGAAAGTCCATATTGTATCCATTAATTCATTTCAAAAGTATCGAATAAATGTAGTCGCTACAAATATTAAGCAAGAAATGTGTTTT
>JBKEBB010000343.1:0-21447 GCA_047972845.1 Bacteroidales bacterium | reverse complement strand
AAGCGGTGCATGAGCAGACAATCAATGTATCGACAAACACTCCGAGAGCCTGTATGAATCCTTGTCTGACAGGGTGGGCGATATGTGCCGTGGCGGCAGCGTTTGGTGCGGAACCCATCCCCGCTTCGTTGGAAAAAAGTCCCCTGCGTGTTCCCTGCATAATTGCCGCTCCAATGGTGGCTCCTACAGCCGGTTCAAATCCGAACGCGCTTTTGATGATCAGAGAAAAAACGTGTGGGAGATACGAGATATTTGATGCTACCACATACATGGCCAAGATGAGATAACCGATAGCCATGATCGGAACCATCACACTGGAGACGATGGCAATTCGTCTGATTCCACCGAAGATGATCAATCCGGTAGCTGCTGCTGTAATTAATCCTACAGTTGTACGATTGAAAGCGAATGATTCTTCGAGAGCCAGAGAGATGGTGTTGGATTGTACGGAATTGAATGCCAATCCGAAAGTGATCGAAATGATGATCGCGAATAAAACACCCATCCAGCGCATACCAAGACCATTTTGCATGTAATAGGCAGGGCCTCCGATAAAATGCTCTCCCTCCTTTTTCTTGAAAAGTTGAGCCAGGGTAGATTCGATGAATCCGGACGCGGCACCGAATATTGCGATAATCCACATCCAAAAGATAGCACCTGGACCTCCTACAACAATCGCGGTTGCTACTCCCGCCAAGTTTCCGGTTCCGACACGAGAGGCCAGAGAGATGACAAAAGCCTGAAAGGAGGATATGTGGTGTTGCTCTTTTTTTGTCTCAGACGACTCGAAAAGGGAGAGAATCATCTCTTTGAAGCATCTGATTTGTACAAATCCGGTTTTGATCGAAAACCCAATCGCGGAGCCAAGTAATAATGCGATCATTACGTATGTCCATACCAGGTCGTTTGCTGAGGTGATAAAAGAATTGAATTGCTCCATCTGTTGTTCGAATTCGCGTTGGGTTTGAGTTAGCTAAATAGGCTTGCCAAGAGAAGAGTTGATAAAACCATTTTTAATGTAAAGAAGTGATATGTGGTTCAACTATTTGTCGGATCATTTGTTGTTCAGATAGTCGATATACTAGAGATTATTTGAGGTTTGATTAACAAAGCAAAATAGATAATCTGCGTTTTTGTTATTTTCAGGTTTTGATCGTGCACTCGCCCTCTTGTGAAAATTATATTTAGCAAGATACAAAAATAGACAAATCCCTTTATCGGGCAATGTCGATATTTCAGAAAGTTCATTTATCATCGTATATTTGAGTCGCTTTCGGTGAAATAATCCGGTGCATTTTATCTCAGCCCGAATGTAACTGTTTAGAGAAACAGTCTCCTTTGATAATTAAGTTGAGTGACAAATGGAGATGTAGCCGAATAGATAATTTATTAGAATACTTATATGCTACCATTTAGAAGCGTAACATTAGAAGATAAACCACTGATTGAAAAGTATGCAAGAATATATCCCACTCGATTTTTGAATTATTCTTTTGAGGTAATATACCTTTGGAAAGATGCGTGTGAATTTATGATTTGTGAGTACAAAGGTTTTTTATTGATAAAGACCTTCTATTATTGCAATCACAACTATTTCTTTCCTATCGGGGAAGGTGATAGTCGAGATGTAGTGGAGCGGATGAGAGAGTATTCCGAACGGTTTAAATGTCCGTTCAGTATGCTTAAAGTGAGTCAAAGACAACGGGATATTCTTGAGGCTCATTTCCCCGGGAGATTTGAGTTTGACGAGGTGAGAAATGAGATGGAGTATATGTATTTAACCGATAAGTTGATCAATCTAAGAGGAAAACATCTACAGCCCAAAAGAAATCATATAAACTCTTTTCTGAAGGAACAACAATCGAGTTTGGATGAGATCACATCCACTAATTTGGATGAGTTGAAGATATTTAATATGGAATGGGAGTCTCGTCTTAATCCGGATGAAATATCCAGATCAATGGAGATAGAGAAGGAGGCAGTCGCCAATACGTTGGAACACTTCAGCGATTTGTCGCTTGACGGATTATTGCTTCGGGTGGATGGGAAGGTGGAAGGCTTTTCCATTGGCTGTCCTACGTTTTCCGATACCTATCTCACTCTGTTCGAACGTGCCAACGGAATGATACGAGGTGCCTATCCGTTTATTAATAGAGAATTTACCAAGCATTTTGCATCAGGTTTTGAATATGTAAACCGTGCGGAGGATTGTGGTGACAGTGGATTGAGAAAAGCAAAATTGTCATATCACCCTGATATGTTGGATACACTCTTCTTGGTGTCGATGAAGAAATGATACGAACAGCCCTACATAGAGACGTTTCACGATTAAAAGCACTATGGCATTTGTGTTTTGATGACTCTCATTTGTATGTAGAGCGGTTTTTCGACCATTGTTTTGTTCCTGACAATACGTTGGTGTATGAAGTAGCGGGAAAAGTGACCTCGGTTGTTTATCTGATTCCTGGACATATGGATTGGACTGGAAAGAATCGAACCATTCTATATCTTTACGCCTGTGGAACTGACCCCGAATGGCAGGGAAAGGGACAGATGGCCCAATTGTTGGAAGAGTCGTATCGAGTAGGAAGGACGAGAGGAGTGTATGCCCTTACTTTAATTACAGCGGAGAATAGCTTGCTTGATTATTATAGCAGGCATGGTTTTCAACCGTTGCCTTCGTCCTATTCGACAGTGCTTTCATTGACACATAAGGATGCCCGTATTCCTTTTTCAACCGTCCCATTAACCCCGTCGGACTTAGACAACATGCGAAGGAGGTGTTTCCCCAGTGAGGGATTTGTGCATTGGAACAAGAACCATTACAAGCTGTTGCTTGAAGATATTGAAGATTCGAAGGGTGGAGCATTGAAACTTCTGATGCCTTCTTATGAGGGATATATACTTTATTTCCTTACTAACGAAGGGGTAAATGTGATAGAGTGGGGAGTGACCGATCACTCAAAATACGATGAGTGGATAAACCTCCTACCTGTAATCTTTGCAGAAAAGGGACGTGTGTTGCTTGCAAAGATGCCGGGATCTGAAATGGAGAACGAAGTTGAGCGAGGTCGTGGTATGATTCGTCTCTGCAAAGAGGATAATTCCGCTCGAATGAATGAAGGTATATTTTTAAATCTCGGATTGTCTGACTGATGAGAAACGTTGGCGTTAAATCAATATTGATTCTTTTTTTACTCTCTTTTATTCCGACAATGGAGGCGCAGGAGTTTGTGGATGTAACAGACCGAGTAAACGCGATTGTCGATAAGGGAGATACGGTTGCTTATTTTCAGTTGCCGCAGGTGTATGTGTTTCCTCCCTACAGGTTCAAGAATAAAAAGGAGGAGCAGGAGTATTGGAGAATGGTGTATGATGTGAAGAAGGTTCTTCCTTTGGCGAAACTAATACGCGCGACATTGATCGAAACATATCATATCCTTGAAACAATTCCTACCGATAAAGCGAAGTCCAAACATCTGAAGGCGGTAGAGAAGCAGATGGTGGCGGATTACAAACCACAAATGAAGAAACTAACCCTTCGTCAAGGGAAGTTGTTGATTCGATTGGTCGATCGTTACTGCAATCAATCTTCATATGATCTTTTGAAAGCCTATATGGGATCGTTCAGAGCCGGATTTTGGCAAACCTTCGCTGTATTGTTCGGTGCAAGCCTTAGGGCGGAATGGGATCCGAAAGGAAAGGATGCGAAGTTGGAGCGGATTGTTCTGTTGATTGAGTCGGGTGCGTTGTAGCGATAGACAGTCATCAGCACTCGGAAGCTATACCTTCTATTATCTATTGAGCATCGTTTTTGAGAGTTCCCAAATAACTATTCCTGCTGTTACGGAAACGTTGAGCGAATGTTTTGTGCCGTATTGAGGTAACTCGATGCATACATCGCACTGATCAATTACCGACTGTTGAACGCCATGTACCTCATTTCCTAAAATGATAGCGTATTTCTTTCCTTGTTGAGGAATAAAATCGGTCAACATAACACTTCCTTTCGCCTGTTCAACCGCACAAATCGTGTAATCTTCTCTTTTCAGTTGTTCTACTGCCTCCAATGTTGATTCTACGTATTTCCATGAAACACTCTCTTCCGCTCCTAACGCTGTTTTGTGTATTTCGGGGTTAGGAGGAGTATCACTTATTCCACACAAATAAACGGTGTTAACCAGAAAGGCATCTGATGTACGAAATACCGAGCCGATGTTGTTACGACTACGAACATTGTCGAGTACAACTACCAGATCAATCTTTTCAGTCTCTTTAAATTCATCGGTGGAAAGTCTGTTGAGTTCGGTAATAGACAGTTTTTTTATCATCGTAGAAACGGAAAGGAGGTGAGTGAATAAGAGTTCAGCGGTTAGAGCGATTTATTGTTTAAGACCGCACTAACCGCCGAAGCAATTTGTTTTAAATATTCGGTTATAGTGTTAGAATAGATTTGCAGTATTCAACACACTTTTTAGTTTCGGCAACGGCATCCGATCCGGCTGGAATCTCATATTCCAACTCAATGTCAGCGGTGATGTTCCATTTGTTCTTCTGAATCAACTTCAATACATCGGCAACAGGAGTAGAACCTTGTCCGAATGGACGATTCGTATCTTTGGGAGTATCCGTTAGTCCGGTTTTATCCTTTATATGTACGGATGCGATACGGTCGTGGTATTTCGCAACAATCTCCGCCGGATTCTTCCCGGTGCATCCCCAATAGTGACCTATATCAAAGTTCAACATTAGGTTTTTACCATACGAAAGCATTTTGTCGAAACTGAAGTCGGGTTGTCCGGGCTGAGCATGGTTGTGCATAATGGCCAGCATATTGTGTTTTTCAGCAAATGGAGCCATACGCTCGGCTGCTTTCTCTCCAATCTCAAAAGTAATACCTCTTGCCCCTAATGTTTTTGCAACCGTGAAGGCATAGTCGATCTCTTCATCGCTCCAATTGGGATCACCCAATTTCAGGATATCGATTTTCACTCCTGCTTTGTCAAACATCTTCTTCACTTCAACAAACTTATCCATGGGCGCACTCTTTCTCCACTCTTTTTGCGCGGTAGCAATACGTTCTCTTTCGGCACGGAAGGCGTTTCTCTGTTCTTGAGTGATCTCAGTACCACGAGGAGGCATTTTCATTGTCATAGTAGGTATCCCTGCATATTCTTCTACCGGGCCACCCATAAGTTCAACTGAGCTGAGTCCCGCATCAAGCGATTGCTGAAGAACGCTTGGAAGATCTTGGGGCATGCTACGGAAACTGTAGGTAATAGCACCTACTTGTACTCCTCCAAATTTGGAATTGGGCTTCTTTGCCTGAAGGGTCAGACTTATTGAGCCCATTAACATCATCACCATAATGAGGTGAATTGTTTGTCTGTTTTTCATTGATTCAATGTTTAGTTTGTTACGTATTACTATCTCGGTTTAGATTCAATAAAGAAGGAAAGGTTTATTTTCTATTTAATTTTCTCTACCAAACCCGCTTTCTCGAGATCTTCCATGAAACTTATAAAATCGGAGATATTGCTTATTCCCTTGTATTGTGCATCAACCATTTTCTTGATGTCGAGGACATTTATTTTACCCGAAAGAGTGAGTCGTGCCACTTCACCCGGACTCTTGATCCGGAGTTTACGAATCAACTCTCGCTGTTGATCATTCAGTCCATGTTTTCCTCCGTATCCACCGATAACGCCGTACCCGATTTCACGTGGAAGAGCTGTGGTTTTGTAATATAATTTGGCGGCTTGTTTTTCTTCAGTGGAAAGGGTGATGGTTGGTTTTTTACCTATCAATGAGGCCGTGTAATTGGTAATTGATTCGATGATAGCCGACTCTTGCTTGGCGATTGAAGCAGATGAGGCCTCGATTTGTTTTTTCAACAAAACACTGTTGGGGAATAGTTCCTGCGTGGAGGCAACGGTCATTCTTTCACTGATACCAGTAGCTTGAATATCGAATACGGCTGTCTTGTACGCTTCGGTCAGTTCCTCTTTAGGTGTGTTGGCAAGTTCGTTTAACTGTTTGTTGTAGATTGCTGAGAAGCGGCGTGCTGAGTTTGCCTCTACCGTGGTTGCGATACGGATGGCGGTCGGTTCATCGGCAGTAGCTGCCGTATATGCGATGGTTGCAGCCAATACGGTTGCTCTTTTTAATTGAGTCGCGTCGAGTTTATCGGGACGATCGGCAGAGGTGTGGTATTGGTTATCAGGCCATGTGATCATCATTATTCCCGGAACCTGAATTCCCCAGTCGTTGAACACTTCATGGTCCGAAGCTCCGTAATGATAAGTGAGGTTGTAGTAGAAGGGATCCATGGAGCCTGAAGGGGCTACAACAGGTTTGGGAAAATTACCTGTGAGAATACTCTGCATGTTTGTAGTTCCCATGTAGTCGAAGAGGTTTTCAGCAATGTCGTTTGAGTAGTGCGAGTTGGCCATTGTGGTGCGGTGAAAGCAGAAATAGGACTTCCCTTCGCCCAAAGCCAAACCAACCATGTCTAGGTTGATATTGAAACGTGCATTGTCAATAATTTCTTTCTCACTATTCGCCCAAGGGATTGTTCCTCCAAATTCATCTCCCCACAAGAAATAGAGGTTGTGTCGAGGTCGTTCGATCTTTCCTTCTTCAATCAGTTTGTTTAATGTCCGTGCCACTTCCAGAATAACCGCCGAGCCTGACATGTTGTCGTTTGCTCCCAGTTTGCCATATCCTTCATATAGATGTGCAGAGTAAATGATATTTCCCGCGTTCGGATCTGATCCTTTGATCATGCACGAGGGGGACTGGTATTCGAAACTGGTCTCTTTCGATTTGATCTTCACCTTCACCTCAATCTTTTCATTTCGGATTAGTCTGTCTCGTAATGCGTAGCCATCCCGCGGAGAGATACAGAAGCCAAATGTTTTGGCGGAACCAATACCACTGTTAGGAATTTGAATGGGATCTATCAAAGGGCGCGGAGAATAGTAAGAGATTGCTCCAACAGCTCCTTTATATTCTACTTTACGTAGTATCTGCCCGATAAATGAGCTTCCAACGGCTATCTTTCCGGTTAGATCCAATCCTTCAAGCTCCTTGTCAGTAGCATTTCCAACAAAGATTAATTCGGCTGTCAGGTCTGCATCTTTACTTCCTCCAGCGAGAACCGTTGGGATTTCTTGATAGTCGGCAATCTTTCTAAGAAAAGGAGATACCTCCCAAAGTGTTCCCACCTCGGCGCTCCATGCTTTGTTTCTCGCAGGATAGAGGTTCATTTTGGCGTCAGACAATCCATACTCCTTTAGCTTGTCGAGAATGTAATAGCTCTCATACATTTTATCGAAATTACGGTCGGGCATTTCGAATCCGGCCATGTCTGTAATGTGGCGAAGAGTAAGCTCTCCGGAACTTTCTCCGACAATGTAGTCGTAGCTTTTATCATTAAGGATCTTCGAATAGAAGTAGGTTGAGTACTGGGCAGTCAGACTAAAAGCTGCGCTCAGAAGGATACTCATTAAAACAAAACGTGTTGATTTCATCTGAAAGTAGGAGCTATTGATGGTTTTTGTAAAAATTGTTTCTTCTATAGTCAAGTTTGATTACTACTGGTATTCCACCTATTTTTCAATTCGAATACGAGCATCCACCGCTATGATTCCATTATCTGTTGCCAGAAGCGGATTCAAGTCGAGTTCTTTTATCTCGGGAGCAAAACGCAGTAGGGTAGAGAGTCTGACAATGAACTCGGCAAACTGTTGTTCGTTGACTCCTTTTCGTCCTCGCGTTCCTTTAATCATTTTGTATGCACGAAGTGATCTGATCATCGAATAGGCCTCTTCATATCCAAGTGGAGCCAATCCCGAAGAGATATCGCCCAATACTTCAACAAAAATACCACCCAGCCCGCACAACACGATATGGCCGAAAAGATTTTCGTATTTTGCTCCGATGAAGAGTTCAGTTCCCTTAAGCATCGGTTGAACCATGATGGCCGTTACTTCGGGAAGCTCTATCATTCGATCAAACTCCAACGCCAAATGTTCTTCCGATTTAATATTGAGAGCAACCCCTCCGATATCCGTTTTGTGAACGGGACCAACCACTTTCGCGACTACAGGAAAATTCTTCTTCCTAACAAACTCCAGTATCTCCTCTTTATTGGCCGACACAAACTCTTCCACCATTGTCAGTCCTGCCGATTTTAGAAGTGATTGAACGTTTTCTGGTGCCAGGTATCCATTTGTCTTTATGCCGTCGATTGTTCTGATGATTTGCTGAACATCTACTCCGAACAGTTCCATTTGTCCCGAAGTGGGCTTAGGGGTATTGACAACTCGGCTGACCGCTGTGGCAAGAGATACTTCGTCTGAAAAGTTTACTCCCCCTTGATGGATAAATTCATCTACTTCACTGTCGGCGTTGACCACAGAAGGAAGAATCGGGAAGATCGGTTTACTACATTCGGCTGTTTTCTTTCTTATAACATCCAGTGCATCTGAGATCTTTCCAAGGCCTGTACTACCAAAGATAACCGCTATTGATTCTGTTTCCGGAAAATGTTGTTCGGCGTAGTCAATGGCTGTAGCGAGATTTTTTGGAGTTCCGGTTCCTAAAATATCAATGGGGTTGGCGATGGCACTTCCGGGAAGCAGCTTTTTCTTTAGCTCTTCGGCCTTCTCACCGATAAACGCTGGAACATTCAACCCTCCTCTTGACAATGCATCGGTCAGTATAACGGCCGGACCACCTGCATGTGTTACAATGGCAAAGCTTTTTCCCTTTATCTCTTTTAAAGTAAATACACAGGCGACCGTCGCTAACTCTTCGCGACTATAGCACCGAACTATCCCCGCTTTTCTAAACAGAGCCTCCACCGCAGAATCGGAGCTAGCCAACGCTCCCGTATGGGATGAGGCGGCACGAATCCCCGATTCGGATGATCCCGATTTGATAGCTGCTATCTTGCATCCTTTACGTATTAATGAGGAGGCGTGATAGAGCAGTTGATCCGGAGCTTTAATATTTTCTATATACAGGAGCTTGATTTTGGAGTCGGTTTCCGGATTGAAATTGATATCCATATATTCCAGTACATCTTCTACTCCGATCTGAGAGGCGTTGCCTACCGACCAAATGGAATTAAAACGCAATCCCTTAGGAATACCACATTCCATTACAAACAGCGCGGTACCGCCCGAACTGGAAATCAAGTCAGCCCCTTGGGGGTGAAGCTCGGGAATGGGTGAGGTAAACACACTGTGGTGATATTTATTGACCAACCCAATGCAGTTTGGTCCTATCAGCGAAACGCCGGTTCGATTGCAAATTTCTATAATTTCGTTCTCAATAATCGCCCCTTCAGGAGTCTCTTCGCTAAATCCCGCAGAGATAATTATAATTGCTCTTGTCTCTTTTTTGTTAACCAATGTATCGACAGCCTCCTTACACAAGTGTGAAGAGATAGCCAATACACCCAGATCAACGGGAGGAAGGTCTTCAACGGTTGGATATACTTTTATTCCCTGTATTTCTGTTTCACGGGGGTTGACAATATATAGTTTTCCTTTGAATCCTCCCGAAAGAATATTCTTCACCAACTGACCTCCCGGTTTGTTCAGATTGTTTGATCCCCCAATTACGGCAATGGATCCCGGATTAATAAGTTCTGGCGTAATCATACATGCAAATGGATTAATGGTGGCTAGCGTTCCGGTTTAAAAAGTTTCTTCCGTTGAACATAAAAGACTGCTGTAGTGACCAAGAATGAGAGAAAATCCGCTGTGGGAGAGGCTGCCCAAACTCCGTCGAGTCCAAATATCTTGGGAAGAATAATGAGCGAAGGTATCAAAAAAATCAATTGCCGCGAAAGAGAGAGCGTAATTGATGATTTTATCCACCCGATGGACTGAAAGAAGGTCGTTATTACCACCTGAATTCCTACCAGAGGAAATACGATCATTTGAATACGCATCCCTCTTTCGGCTAACGCGCTCAGTTCTGTATCAGGCGTAAATAATGACACAATGTATTTGGGAAGAATTTCTCCTCCCAGAAATCCGAGTGTTGTTACCCCGATACCAACAAAAAGGCCCAAACGAAGCGTTTGTTGGAGTCGATGAGTATGTCCGGCTCCATAATTGTATCCGAGTATCGGTTGCATTCCTTGTCCGAGACCCATCAATACCATCACCACAAGCATCACCACGCTGCCTATGATTCCATAGGCTCCGATGGCCAGATCACCTCCATACTCAAGAAGCGAGTGGTTCATTATTAGACCTACAACCGACATCAGTATATTTACAATGAAAGGAGAAAGTCCGATGGCGAAGATGTTTCTTACCACCCGATAATCAAATTTGAACGCTTCTCTTCGGAAACGAATGTAGCTGTCTTTACTAACGTAGTGTTGAAGAACGATCACTGTCGTCACTCCCATTGATATCACCGTGGCTATTGCTGCTCCCTTTATTCCCAGACCGAAACCAAAAATAAAGAGAGGGTCTAGTATTGTATTCAGCAGAGCACCGAGCAGCATGATTCGCATCTGTTTTCGAGGATAACCTGAGGCGCGAATCACATTCCCATAGCTGTAGGTTATGGTGGTCAATATACTTCCGGCATTTGTAATTCGTAGATACTCGGTAGCATAGGGAATGGTGTTTTCCGTACCTCCCATCAGTAGAAGTATATCGTGTAAGAAATATTGAATAAACCCGATAAATACAACCGAAAGAACGATGGAAAGAATGAACGCGTGAGCCAGAATTCGTTCAGCCCATTTCTTGTCTTTCATTCCGAGAACTATCGATATTCGGGCCGAAGCTCCTACTCCGATCAGTGTTCCGAAGGCGGTTTGTATGGCTGCGATGGGGAGTGTCAGTGCCAAACCCGATATGGCATACGGACCTACCCCCTGACCGATAAAGACCCTGTCGACGATGTTGTATAAAATCATCACAGAGGAGCCTATAATGGCCGGAACAGAGTACTCCTTCAGTAGTTGTCCTACAGGTTTAGTTTCTAGCGCCTGTGTTGCGTGGTTTGTCATTCCTGCCAATCTCCGTTTTCTTTAATCAATTTGATCAGACGCTCTACCGCCTCTTCTTGAGGAATATTTTTTTCTATACAACTATTTTTTTTGTACAGATCAATCCGCCCCCTGCCCGATCCCACATATCCATAATCGGCATCGGCCATCTCTCCCGGACCATTGACAATACATCCCATTATTCCAATCTTTAAGCCGGGTTGTCCAATGGTTGCCTGCTTTATTTGAGCAATGGTTGATTGAAGATCAAACAATGTTCGTCCGCATCCGGGACATGAAATGTAGTCTGTTTTAGAAAATCGCAATCGGGCAGCTTGCAGAATGGATAACGCGCACGATTGAATCTCGGTATCGGAGATACTACCATGGTTAATGATGTTTATTCCATCTCCAAAACCATCCAACAGCAAAGGACCGAAATCGGCTGCGGCCTTTACGCGTAGCATATCAAGATCGTTTTCATCATAGGTCCATTCTATAACAATAGGAAGTTCGATCTCTTCCATTCGTAGCTTATGAAGCAGTGCGCGTAGTTCTCCCACTCCGTTTTGGTGTGTGGAGTATGCGACAATTACACCCTCATCCTCTTTTCTTAGTTGTGACAATGTTTCAATAGTGAGATCACTTAATTGTAAACGATAAATCGGGCTATTCGATCCCAAATCCTCGATAATCTCATTCAAAGAGCTTGCGAATTTCTTGATTCTCTTTCTAAATCTACTTATTCTGACAGGTGAATAGTAATTGAACGACGAATCCATCGCTCCTTCAATCACAGGATGTCCCTCTCTTTTTAAGATATAGTCTATAAGTGTTCTCGCCACTGGGATCTCATACACCGGATCTTCGCTGAGTGAAACCCGTATTGTATCGCCTATTCCATCTCCCAGAAGGGTCCCTATACCAAATGCCGATTTCACACGTCCGTCTTCACCATCTCCTGCTTCCGTAACCCCTAAATGGAGAGGAAAAAACATATTCTCTTTTTCCATCGTATCAACAAGAAGCCGTACGGTTCGAACCATGATAACCACGTTGGAGGCTTTTATGGAGATCACCACATCGGAGAACTGCTCTTTTACACATATTCGAAGAAACTCCATGGCCGATTCTACCATTCCTTCAGGGGTATCTCCATATCGACTCATTATCCGATTGGACAACGACCCATGATTAACCCCGATGCGAATGGCGGTATGGTGAGCTTTGCAGAGATCCAATAAGGGGATGAGTCTGTGTTCTATCTTTTCAATCTCTTGCGAATATTCCTCGTCCGTGTAGGATATCTCATCGAAACTCTTCACTCCATCAACGAAATTTCCGGGGTTGATTCGAACCTTCTCAATTCGAACAGCCGCGGCTTCTGCCGCTTTGGGATTAAAGTGGATGTCGGCGATTAGAGGGGTTGAATATCCTCTTTTCATCAGTTCGCCCTTAATCACTCCCAAATTTTCCGCTTCGCGCACCCCTTGCGCTGTAAATCGAACGTATTCACCTCCCGCTTCAATAATTTGGATGGCTTGTTCAACGCATGCCGAGGTGTCCATAGTGGAAACATTCGCCATCGATTGTACTCGTATGGGATTCGGTCCTCCCAAAGGAACAGATCCGATCTTGACAACGGATGAGGAGCGGCGTATATAATTGAAATAATGTGTCATTGAATCATTAGCTTAATTTAATCGGAACACTCTTCTAAAATAATCTGAAACAGAGAATGATTTATAGTCTCGTTCTACGTTGAGCGCCAGCGGATCGGCAAACCAGATGGTTGGATCTTCTTCCCCGAACTGTTCCGGATAGAGGATAATTACATTGTTGTCGGAGAAGTATTTCAAATGGTTTGGCAATTCGTCCAAATCTGAATGGTATGAGAAGGAGGTGTATCTGGCAACTACAAACACCAGCAGGTCATCCGTCTCAACAACCTTGGTCAGATTCAACATATCCACCCACTCTTCCAATAGTTGGAAATCCGAACGAATACGGTACCTACGGCTTACAATTACATTTTTGATAGCTCGACGTGTGTCATTGTTTGAGTAAAAAGTGATTCGGCAGCCCACTTGCTTCGCCATATTGGATAGCCGATTGATCCAATTGGCAAATCCGGTTTCAAATTCGGCTTTCTCAGGAACTACCACATGGATGCGTTTGATCGTATTTACAGGATTGACACATTTCACCACAAACAGCATTTTGTTTGTCAAACGAACCAGGTTCTCAATTTTTGTTCCAAAGAAGGAGTCTGCAAAATTGGCTTTATGGTGCAGACCAAGTACCACTTCAGTAAGTTTACGCTCCCGCATGGTGTTGATAATTCCACTGGCAACGTTCATATCATATCGGGAGATCATCTTTGCGGGAATGTCAGCTGCCGATGCCACACGAACCGCGTCTTCAAGCAACTTTTGAGAGCGACTGTCGGCGTTTGAATCATCTACTTTTGTGTTGTTAATAGATAATGCGTAGAGGGGCGATTTTGTTCTCGGATTACGGAGAAGTATTGAGATGTTGACCAGATTTTCTATCGTTTGCGGATTAGAGACTGGAATCAGTATTCGCTCGAAATTATGGGTATCCTTTATCAACTTGTTGTCATCTTGCTGCGAACTCATTGCCAGCGCCCGTGCCGCTCTTTCCGTTGCAAAGGAAGCAATGGTGCAAGTGAAGAGAATCATTAAAATAGTTCCGTTGAGAACCTCTTTGCTAAGAAGGTGTATGTCGTTTCCACTCGCGTCTTTTCCAATAATTATCTGATAACCGATTAATACGGCAGCCAACGTAGCCGCCGCTTGGGAGTTAGTCAGACCGAATATTAGATTACCTTCGTCTCTGGTCATTCGGTATTGCTTTTTTATCAGTTGAGCCGGAATCCATTTCCCTAACGTGGCAACGACAATCATAACCGCCGCTACAATCAATGTATTGATTCCTTCAAGCAATACGCTGAAATCAACAAGCATTCCTACTCCGATAAGAAAATAGGGGATAAAAAGCGCGTTGCCTACAAATTCGAGTCGATTCATCAACGGCGACAAGGTTGGGATCAATCGGTTGAGTACAATTCCCGCGAGGAAAGCTCCGATAATTGCTTCCAGTCCAATAAACTCAGATATGGAGGCAGCCAAAAACACCATCGCGAGAACGAATATGAACTGCACTACATTGTCCGAGTAGTGTTTGAAAAACATTCGAGCGAATCGGGGATATACTGTTATTACAAAGACAACAAACAGAATGATGTAGATAAACAGTCGTACATAGTACCACACATCGACGCTTCCTTTGTAGAATCCCGATATAATGGCCAGAATCAATAGAGCAGGAAAGTTGGTGTAGATTGTTCCGGCAACCGAGATCGTGACCGCTTTCGAACGATTAATTCCATAACGGCTGACAATTGGGTATGTAACCAATGTGTGCGAGGCATACATGGAGGCCAGCAAAACGGCTGGTATTATATCTAATTGAAGAATGTAGAGATTTGCCAAAACTCCAAGAACCATTGGAATTATAAAGGTGTAGAACCCGAAAAAACCACCTGCTGCTCGACTTTTTTTAAAGTCTTGCATATCCATTTCAAGCCCCGCAAGAAACATGATATACAGTAATCCTACTTTTCCGAATATTTCAAAACTGGCATCCCTCAGCAGTAAACCGATTCCGTTGGGTCCAATCAGAGCACCGGCCAGAATCATTCCTATCAGGTGGGGAATACGCAACCGATTCAACAATATAGGAGCCAGCAGTATGATTGCAAGCACCACAAAAAAGATAAGAACCGGACTTTCTATTGGTAATAACATAAATAATGGTTGAGCCGAAATGAAGTAAACATGATCTATCAGACGAAGGAGAAGGTGATTTGTCTTGCTCAATAACTTAATTCAATTGAATCAATTACAAGATTTTCCCCTTGATAAGTTTCACTAATTACTGCATACCGACCTTTGTTGTATGATGTTATATTTTAGGGTCTATTCAAGGCTCAAAGTTAGTAAATAATCGTTATTCTGTATAGTATCCATTTTTGTGAAGATATAAATGGTGAGGGAATATTGGGCATAGGTTATAGTAGAATGGATGCTCTTTTTGTTTATAGGGATCGGTTAAATTAAGAATTGTCGGTATAGAGATTCAACTCCGTGTGTACGGAAGGCTGAGCTGTGGTGTACAGGACATTTCGCTGCGGTGCACACAGGAAACGGTTGCAGTGTACACCGGAAATTGACTTCTGACCCTCGTTTTTGTCAATCTGAACTCTCTTTCTTAATAATGTCACTTGTTTTAGGAATCAATATGTCCCTTTTCCAAATCACTTAGTTGATATTTTATTTCAGATTCAATTCTTTTAAATGAATTTGACGTTGATAAGATTGATTTAAGCTCTTAAAAAGGGATGACGGACAGAGAAGTTAAAAAACTATTTGTAAATTTGCCCCGATTAGTATGAACTTCGCACATTTACGGAGTTTTTTTACTTTTCTTGAAGTCACATGAGCAGACTGGCAAACATAACGTTGCATCTATTTAGAAGATTCTTAGAGTACAAAGGATTAACACATATACGAAGCAACCATGGACACGAGGATTGGTCGATGCCACACTTGGAAAGACCGGTTGTATTTCAGAACCATATTGAGCCTATACCTGAAGATATATTGATAAAGAACCTTCATCTGATAGGATCGAATAGGGATGAGTTTATTGCTTTCCTCGATAGATAAGAGTGTCTGCTCCATACGTGTAAAATAGAAATACGGAACAAATTGAAAAAACGAATACACAATTACTAATACGAAAATACCGATGAAATTGTACAAACAGTTGAACATCCTTTTTGGATGGATTGTATTTGCAATCGCCATGTTTACTTACGGTTCCACGATTGAACCGACGGCAAGTTTCTGGGATTGCGGAGAATTTATCGCCTCCGGATATAAGTTGGAGGTAGGCCATCCTCCCGGTGCTCCATTCTTCATGCTGGTAGCGAACTTCTTCTCTCAATTTGCGTCCGACCCCAGCACTGTAGCCTATATGGTGAACATGATGTCGGCCTTCGTCAGCGCTCTCACCATTCTGTTTCTATTTTGGAGTATCACATATCTTGCCAGAAAGGTTGTTGTGCCTGCGAAAGAGAGTGATGGACTGTCGTTAGCGCAGACTATAACCATTTTAGCGTCGGGTGTAGTGGGTGCGTTAGCCTATACATGGAGCGATACATTTTGGTTTTCGGCGGTTGAGGGTGAAGTGTATGCCTTTTCATCACTCTTTACTGCGGTTGTCTTTTGGATGATATTGAAATGGGACGATGTAGCCGATGAACCTCATGCCGATAGATGGATTATTCTGATCGCGTACATGATGGGACTTTCCATCGGAGTTCACTTGTTGAATCTGCTTTGTATTCCGGCCATGGTGTTGGTCTATTATTTCAGAAAATATCCGCAAGCCAATCTGAAAGGAACCATTGTTGCCTTACTTGTCTCTTTTGCCATTGTAGCTTTGATGATGTATGGTTTGATTCAAGGATTGGTGAAAGTGGCCGGATGGTTTGAACTGTTCTTTGTCAACACCGTTGGTCTTCCCTTTCAATCGGGCGTAATCATCTATCTATTGGTGGTGAGTGCGACTCTCGTTTGGGGAGTGTGGGAAACGGTTCAAGAAAAGAGTCCGTTGCGGATGAAGACAGTTTTTGTTTTGGCCGTTTCATTGATGGGAATTCCGTTTCTCGGCAGTGGTGCGATTATCGGATTGGTTTTAATCGCTGCCTTGTCATACTTCCTATATAAGAAGAAAAATCTTTCTGTAAAATTGATGAATACAGTGTTGCTCTGTTTGATGGTTATCTTTATCGGATATTCATCATACGCGTTGATCGTGATTCGATCGATGGCCAACACCCCGATGGATCAAAACTCCCCCGAAGATATATTTACCTTAAGTAGCTATTTGAACCGTGAACAGTATGGCGATCGTCCGCTGATTTATGGAAAAACATTTGCTTCAGAGGTGAAAATGGAGACAAGAGGAAACGAATGTTATCCGGTCACCAAAGAGGGAGGTCCGATATATGTGATGAAGGTAAAAACATCGCCCGATGAGAAGGACCAATATATTTCGGCCGGAAATAAGTTTGATTATGTGATGGATTCGAAGTTTGATATGTTGTTTCCTCGTATGTATAGTAAGGAGGCAAGACATATTGAAGCCTATAAGATGTGGGGTGACATTAAGGGAACACCGATTAGTCATACCAGTTGCGGAGACTCAAAAACTATCATGAAGCCTACGTTTGGTGAGAATATTCGTTTCTTCTTCAGTTATCAGGTAAACTTCATGTATTGGCGCTACTTTATGTGGAATTTTGTAGGCCGCCAAAATGATATACAAGGACATGGCGAAGCAATCAACGGAAACTGGATATCGGGCATATCGTTTATAGATAATTTGATGGTTGGAAGTCAAGACAACCTTCCCGCTGCAATGGCAGAGAATAAAGGACGAAATGTATTCTTCTTCCTTCCCTTACTTTTGGGATTGATCGGGTTGCTTTATCAAGCTTACGCGGGAAATAAAGGAATTCAGGGATTCTGGGTGGTTTTCTTCTTGTTCTTTATGACAGGGCTTGCCATTGTAATCTATTTGAATCAATCACCGGAACAACCTCGTGAGCGTGATTATGCGTATGCGGGATCGTTCTACGCGTTTACCATATGGATAGGATTAGGTGTTGCGGGAATAGCGCAATTCCTTGAGAAGTATATGAATAAGACGGTAGCAGCTTCGGTGGCAGCGTTAGTTTCGTTGTTTGTGCCGTTGCAAATGGTATCGCAAACGTGGGACGATCACGATCGTTCGGATCACTATCCATGTCGTGATTTTGGTTACAACTACTTAATCGGATGTCCTCCAAACTCTGTCATCTTTTCAAATGGAGACAATGACACATTCCCTCTTTGGTATAACCAAGAGGTAGAAGGAACGCGTACAGATATGAGGGTGTGTAATCTTCAGTATTTGCAAACAGACTGGTACATCGACCAGATGCGTCGTCCGGCATATGAATCGGCTCCTCTGCAAATATCGATGACGAAAGATCAATATCAGCAAGGAAAACGGGATGTTGCCTACATTATAAATGTGAACGGCAATAAACCGCTCGATCTGCAAACGGCTATGGCATGGTTGCTTTCTGAGGATGATAGGACCAAGAAGTTATCAGGTAGGAATGACCGTATCTATTACTTGCCGTCAGATTCGTTGACCATTAAGGTAGATAAAGAGGCGGTGATTCGCGCGGAAATAGTAGCACCCGAGGACTCCGCGTTGATAGTGGATGAAATGGTGCTTTCATTGAAAGGGAAGAACTATATCACCAAAGCGGATATCGCTATTTTGAGTATGCTGGCAAACAATGATTGGAGTCGTCCTATGATGTTTGCTGTAACCATCGGAAACGACAATAATCTTGATTTACAAAAATATTTCCGCCTCGAAGGATTGGCCTACCGACTTGTGCCTCTTAAAAACGCGGGAAAGGATACACTGATAGATACGGAAAAAATGTTTGATAATTTCGTGAATAAGTATCGCTGGGGAGGTTTAGATGCCGGTAAGGATCTTTATGTGGACGAAACATTCATGAATATGAGCAGACATCTTCGTATTCGCTTTGGAATGTTGATAAGCGCGTTGATAGATGAGGGTAAGAACGACAAGGCATTGATCGCATTGGAAAAATGTGAGAAGGTGTTACCGAAAGAGTTGATTCCCTATGATGTCTCTGCACTCACATTGGGCGAAGCTTATTATAGAATTGGAGAGAATGAAAAAGGAGATGCAGTGATGAAGACAATTGCTGATATGGCATGCGATCTTTCCGGTTGGTATGCGGCTCAGCGTCCGGTCTTTTATGTCAATCTGTTGTCTGAAGTAGGACACAATTTGGCTATTATTCAACATGTCATCGAATCGGTATCTCCACACAATCCGGAGCTGGCGAAGTTCTACTCGGAGAAGTTCGATCAGTATAGAGATCGTTATCTCTCTTCGCGTGCTCGATAACCATAAACTAAGGAACGAGTAGTTTTACAAGGAGTAAAGCTACTCGTTAATTATATTCAAAACACTTAATAACTAATTTATTACAATGAAAAAAATCTATTTGGGAGTTTTGTTCCTTTCTGTGTTTGTCTCGCAAACAATGTGGGCGCAATGGAAACCGGTTGGTGATAAGATTAAAACAGATTGGGCGGAGAAAATTGATCCGTCGAATGTGTGGCCTGATTATCCACGTCCATTGCTTGAGAGAAATGATTGGGCAAATCTGAACGGATTGTGGGAATATGCGATTACTCCCCTCACAGCCGCTGTCCCAGCTCAGTTCGATGGACAAATTCTGGTTCCTTTCGCTGTTGAATCTTCACTCTCAGGAGTGGGTAAAATGGTTGGTAAGGAGAAGAATTTATGGTATAAACACACTTTTGATGTGCCGGCAAAGTGGAAAAATAAGCGTGTGATGCTTAATTTCGGAGCAGTGGATTGGCTCGCGGAAGTATTTGTAAACGATGTGAAGGTGGGACAGCACCAAGGTGGTTACACTCCTTTCTCGTTTGATATTACTCCTTATTTGAATAAAGTAGGAAAGCAGACCCTTGTGGTGAAAGTGTGGGACCCAACAGATGACGGATTCCAACCTCGCGGTAAGCAGGTAAAACGCCCTGAAGGAATATGGTACACCCCTGTTACCGGTATTTGGCAAACCGTATGGATGGAACCTGTTGCTGAAAGTCACATCAAGGCGATTAAGGCTACTCCCGACATCAATGCTCATTTGGTAAAAATGGCAGTATGTGCTTCCGCTATTCAAGGTGACTTAATCGAAGCGAAAGTATTTGATGCTGGCAAAGTGATTGCTACATCGAAAGCGGTTCCCGGAAATGAATTTTCGATCGCGATGCCTTCAAGTGCGAAGCTTTGGACTCCCGAATCACCCAATTTGTATGACATGACCGTATCGATTGTGCGCAACGGAGTAGTAGTTGACGAGGTGAAAAGCTACGTGGCCATGCGTAAGATCTCTTTCAAGCAAGACGCTGCCGGAATTAACCGTATGCAACTCAATAATAAAGACTATTTCCATTTCGGACCACTTGATCAAGGTTGGTGGCCTGATGGACTATACACAGCGCCTAATAGCGAAGCGTTGGCCTACGATATTAAGAAAACAAAAGATTGGGGCTTTAATATGCTTCGTAAACACGTGAAGGTTGAGCCTGCTCTTTTCTACACGCTTTGCGACCGTATGGGTATTCTTGTATGGCAGGATATGCCTAGCGGAGATAAGAATCCTCGTTGGGAAATGTATGAGTATTCTACAGCGGACACACAGAAACGCTCTATTGAGTCTGAACAAAACTTCCGCCAAGAGTGGAAAGAAATCATGGATTTGTGTTACTCGAATCCATCGGTGGTTGTTTGGGTTCCGTTTAATGAAGCGTGGGGACAGTTTAAAACAGCTGAGATTGTTGAGTGGACGAAGTTTTACGATCCTTCTCGTCTGGTGAATCCAGCCAGTGGTGGTAACCACTACCGAGTGGGAGACATCCTTGACTTGCACAAGTATCCCGGTCCCGAAATGTATCTGGTAGATGCGAAACGAGTGACTGTATTGGGTGAGTATGGTGGAATTGGACTTCCTTTGAAAGACCATTTGTGGCAGTCTGATAGAAACTGGGGATATGTGCAATACAAATCGGAGAAAGAGGTAACCGATGAGTATGTAAACTTTGCCCGTCAGCTTGAAGTGTTGGTAAAACGTGGATTCAGTGCAGCGGTTTATACTCAAACCACCGATGTGGAAGGTGAAGTAAACGGTTTGATGACCTATGACCGTAAGAAGATTAAGATCATCGAAAGCGCGGTTCGTGAAGCCAACCAACGTGTAATCAATATAGTGAATAAGTAATAGGAAGCGACTGTTTCAGACAGTAGATTCTAGTAATAAAAAGAGACCATTCGGATTGTCCCGGATGGTCTCTTCTTTTGGAATTTATTCCAGCTTCGCATACGCTTCGGCGAATTTGAGATAATCCGGATCTACCTCGCCATTGTTTTGCGGACCGACCACAACTACCTTTCCACCTTCCGGCAACGTTTTTAACAACTCCCTTACTTTCTTTTGTGATACATCCGGATCAATCCCCGCGTAAAGCACGATTGTTTTTCCCTCCTCTTCTTTGTTTAAGACATGATTTCTTGTGGGACGTTCATCCAGTTGTCGTTGGATCACCTCTTTAATCACTTCAAGTCCTTTCTCTTTTTCACCCCTTAAGTAATACAAAATGGGCAGGCATCGATCTCGAGTCCCCAGCAATCTTCTATCACGATCCACTAAT
>JBKEBB010000324.1:0-2263 GCA_047972845.1 Bacteroidales bacterium | reverse complement strand
CGTTCATCTTCGCTGGTATCGCCAAGATAAAAACGCTTAGGAAAAGCCGGATTCTGATAGATCAGTTCATCTTCCGATTGCGCTGTTCCAATCTTATGAAAATATATCTTGTGGTTTTCGTTCACATTTGAAAATTCCTTTCCCTTCACAGGAGCATCGTAGGCACTGTAGTAAAAGCCATCGCCATTCCAAGCAGCACCCGAAAACTTAGCCCATTGCACATGATCTTCGGCCTGTTTGCCTGTAGCCAGATCAATAACAAAGATTTCCGACCAGTCCGATCCGCTTCTTGATATCGAGTAGGCCGCATATTTACCATTGTTCGAAAAAGAGAGGCTTGTCAACGCCACTGTTCCATCTTCCGATAGTTTATTCGGATCCAAAAACACCTTCGATTCTCCTCCCAATGTCTCTTGTACGTAATATACGTTCTGATTTTGAAGTCCGTCGTTTTTTGAATAATAGTATTTCCCGTGCTTCTTGAATGGAACACCCACGCGTTCGTAGTTCGTAAGGTCTGTCAACCGTTTGAGCAACTTCTCACGAAACGGAATTTCTGACAAATAGCTGTTGGTTACACTATTTTGTGCCTCCACCCATGCGGCGGTTGCTTCACTGGTATCGTTTTCCAACCAACGATACGGATCGGGGACTGCTACTCCGAAATACTCGTCAACAGTATCCACTTTGACAGTTTCGGGATAGACCAATTTCTTTTGTTGCGGGGCGCATGACATTACCATGATTCCACTGAGTAATAAGATAATTTTTTTCATTATTGAAAGACTATGTTGATGTGAATAATTCGACCGACCATTTTCCCGCGTAATACCACCTGATAATTGGATCACAAGCGCAAATACAACTCACACTCCGCTCCTATTGATTATCAACACAGAAGTGTCCGTTTAAATAAATAACATAGGCTCAAGATTCCGTTCGCGTATATCATCTGAAACATACACGAGCCGATTCTATAGACTATGTTAAATACAAAAGAACAACTTTCCGCCGTAATCACCAAACGTGCGACAACGAAAATCGACTTATTTCATCAATACGTATCTCACGACAAAAAGGAATATACCTTTCAGTGAATACGTATGCTCCTTTCATTTGAAAGGTATATTCGTTTTACTCAATAGGAGTATTCCTTTTGAAATGGCTGAATAATCAAAAGAATTTCTACCTATATATCAACCTATCTACCAAAGTGCTTTATTCGATCTAGATATTTCATCAGATATTATTTTTTCGCTTTTACTTTACAATGTAATTTCTTTTTCATTACTTTGTTACGATATATTCGTATTTTTGTTTAGTATTAATAACTAGATATAAAACCTTAATCAGATGAAAATTCAACTTTCCTTACCGTTGATGCTATTGCTGATAATCGCTGTCCACACAACAGACTGTCCTGCCCAAGAAAGAGACCGTATAGACAGTCTCAACAACTATCATGACGCGCCACCAACTGAAACAAGTTCCTCCATATCAGATTGGATGATGGAATATTCGGCTTTCGAACCTCAGTTTGTCACCTATCAGAACAATACACAACAGAAGTTGTATGTTCAAACAGACAAGTCATTTTACAGTGCTGGAGAAAAGATCTGGTTCACCGGATTTCTGGTTGAAAGTATCGGACATATCCCGGTAATTCTCGATCAATACATCAATGTTGATCTTTATAGTCCGGATGGATTAATCGTTACCAATCAAATCATTCGCCGTGACTCAACCGGATTCAACGGAAGCATCACTCTTCCTCCTGATCTACAAGAAGGACATTATATATTGAGAGCATATAGTCAATGGATGGTGGAAAGTGCTCCCGATTTTTTGTTTCATAAAACTATTCGGATAGGAAATAAAATTTTAACCGACATCCAAACCGAAATTGCATACGAAAAGCAGCCGGACGCAAATAGACGAATGAAAATTCGATTTATCCGAAACAACAAGGAGCCGATGAATAAAAAGAAGATTCGTTGTGAACTATTTTCAGACAATAAACCGGACAAAACATTTACTCTTCGAACAGACAAAGAGGCAGGCATTGAGTTCGACTTACCAAAAGATACAGACAAAACAATAAAACGAGTGGATAAATGCACAATTGATGAAGAAGCAATAGAATTAAGACGTAGGTTTGTTATCCCTCCCGCTGATTTTGACTATGATGTATCATAACATCCCGAAGGGGGGAGAAATGCTGAAAGGAGTCCATCAAACCGATGCATTTAAATCGATATCAAAT
>JBKEBB010000295.1:0-8628 GCA_047972845.1 Bacteroidales bacterium | reverse complement strand
GAGACATCTATAGTGTAATATAGACAAGTCAGTCTCTCTTTTTTTTAGTAAGCTATCCGCTTCGAAGCCACATCCAATGATCAGGGCGTTGATATGATAATCATTTTTCTGACATATGGTGATTGATCTTCTGTAAGCCAACTGTCTAAATAGAAATGTCAACGTGCCATGAAGTAGGAGATGAATTATCAGTAGCGCGTAAAACGTCCCAGGACCATGTGTATAATCGTTGATTACTATGACAAAGAAGAGAATTGTAACCCCAATCAATGAAGAAACCAGTGTGTTGAGCAAACTTCTGATCGGACTGTTTTTTATTGGGTAAAGATAATAGCCCGTAAGGTAGTACAACAATAGCCATCCGACAGGAACAATTGCTATTCCCATGAATACATTTTTGTCGCAGACAAATTGAACGAATGAATCGTAAAACTTATCCATTCCCTCCGCATAGAATCTCGCCGCATTAAAAAGGAACATTGAGATCATTGCACTGAAGTAGTCTGCCCACAAAAAGAGAGATCTCAGTTGGTAGGTCTTCAAAACGTCTATTCGCGTATGATTTTAATCACTCCCCCCGTGCTTATTTTTATTATGGATGAGGATTGTTTTGTTTCATTCTCTGATTGACGAACGTTGACAATGTAGTCAACACGTTCTTTTATTACCGGAGAAATTTGATTGAAGCAGGCGGCTGTTGCCTCTCCACTTATGTTGGCGGATGTTGAGACAATGGGACGGCGAAATCTGGCGCAGAGTGTTTTTGAGAATAATTCGTTTGTTACTCGAATGGCTACCGATCCATCTTCAGACAGTAAATTCTTTGCCATGTTTTTTCCCTTATCATACACAACTGTCAACGGCTTTTCCGACACCTCAATCAGATCATAGGCAATCTCAGGCACTTCCTCCACGTATCGGTCTAACTTGGCAGTGCTATCCAGCAATACAATCAATGCTTTCGAATCGGCTCTTTCCTTGATTTTGTAAACCTTATTTACAGCCTCCTCGTTGGTGGCATCACACCCGATTCCCCAAATTGTGTCGGTAGGATAGAGGATTATTCCTCCACGGTTTAACACGTCAATCGCTTTGATAATATCTTCTTCCACAGTTTCATTGATTAATGATGCAAATGTAACGGTTTTTGTATGAACTCCCAAGCTTTTGTGATTCCCTCGACCAACTATTCTCACTCACTCTTTCTTTAGATCCTTCCTCTATACAGATTTCTCGATATCATATTTCACTCGGTGGGGATGAAACCACACTGCGTTTTCATCAATCAGGTCTTTTGTACTCTACTATTCCTGCTAATCAGGTTGATTTTACTCCGTTCAATACCTGTTTACTGATTCTTTTTCGCTATTTTTGAAGTCTTATAAAGAATATCTCCGCAATCGCGATTGTAGGATTAACTCTTTGTGGCGATATTTGTTATCTGTGAGAAGGGGTGATTGACTCTATATGTGAGTAAATTATAGTTGGTGAGTATCAATCTAAATGAAATGTAGATGAAAATATGGCTTAAAAGAATCGGGATTGTTTGCTCCATTCCGGTGTTCCTGCTTCTATTCGTTTCGATATTGATTTATATTCCTCCGGTGCAACGTTTTGTTGTGTCTCAAGCCACTAAATATGCCTCTAACGCCACAGGTATGCAGATCGAGGTAGATAAGATTCGGCTTACCTTTCCGCTGAACATAGCCGTTTCCGGGATTGAAGTGATCAACCCTCCTTCAGATACGATATTGACTATGCGTAGTTTTACCCTGGGAATTCGCCCGTTGCCACTCCTTAAAAAAGAAGTACACATTGATCTGATGGATATTCAGGGAGTGACGGCCAATACGGGTGATTTGATTTCCGGTCTTTCTATTAAAGGTTCTTTGGGTCGTTTTTTTCTGGTTGCCGATCGAATCGATCTATCCGATGAGATACTCAATCTAAGTAATGTTCGACTCTCGAAATCAGACATTGCGTTGGTCATGACTAATGTTGAGAAAGAGACGGACACAACCTCTACTCCTAACAATTGGGTGATCAATCTGGCGAAGGTAGCAGTGGACGATGTGACTGTTCGAGTGCAGATGCCTGATGATTCCATTCACGTAAAAGCCCATTTAGGAGTTATGGAGTTGAATGGGGGAGAGGTAGATCTGGGAAGAATGAGTTATGCCGCCAATCAACTGGCACTGAGTAATTCGATAATCAACTACGATTCAGGAGAAGCAAAGCCTGCCGAGGGATTGGACTTCAATCATATTGAACTGACCGATCTGGCTTTCCAGCTGGATTCACTCCACTACAGCGATAGAAACATTCGCATATTATTCAACTCCTTTTCCGTTTCAGAGCGGTCCGGTCTCGCGATTACTTCCTTGCAAGGTGCAATTCATAGTAATAACGAAACCATCCGATTGAATAATCTGATGCTTACCACCCATGCGTCGCAATTCGATTTGAAAGGAGTGATCCCTTGGAGTGCGTTTGATAAGAGCCCCACCGGAGAGATGAATGTGAATGCGATTCTTCGAATGGGGAAAGAGGATTTGATGATTGCTTCTGGCTTGACCAATAGTGATCTCGCCCGATCCTTCCCGGAATCTCCCATCCTTTTGAATGCACAAGTGGAAGGCAATCTTGCCTCCTTGCATTTGCGGAATATGGTTGGAGAGCTGCCGGGAGTTGTTCGGTTGAATGCGGATGGTGATATGTCTTCGATAACCGACTCACTCCATCGCTCGGCACGCGTTCGTCTTGACATGAAAACAGGACAGTGGAGTGCAATTCGCGATATGTTGCCTCTCAACATTCGTGATCAATTCGCCCTTCCCGATGATTTTAGGGTGAAAGCGATTGCAACGCTCGACAAAAATATCTTCAACACTCAGATGGAAGTGACTGATGGCATTGGACGATTGAACCTCGATGCCCGTTTCGATCCAACTCTCTACGCGTATCGTCTCCAGTTGAATGCCGATAGTATCAATCCGACCCTCTATATGCCCAAGGATTCGCTGACCGGACTCACCGCTTTATTGACCTTGGAAGGAAAAGGAATAGATCCGTTCGATGATAAAACGTGGAGCAGACTGGATGCCACTATCTCACAAATAGTCTATGGTTCCTCTTCTATTTCCAATATTGTCGCTCAAGGAAGTTTGATAGATCATCACTTAAAATTCAAACTTGATAGTCAATATCCGTTAGCTGATATGAATATTGATTTTATTGCAATGCTCAGCAAAACACGGGTAGATGCCGATTTGTATGCTGATATCAAACGGTTTGACCTGTATGGACTGCATTTAGTTCCCAATCAGTTGTCCACCTCTTTTCAACTGCTTGCAAGTATGGAAAGCAATGTGGACAAGAGACATTCACTCGATCTATCTGTCAATAATTGGATTATTCGAAGCACAGAAGGGATCTTTCGTCCTACCAAGACCTCCTTCCAATTTCCCACGACCGAAGACACCACTTTCACGGTCTTTCATTCCGGCGACTTTGGAATTCGCCTTGCCAGTACTGAAAATATAAAAACGTTGATCAGCCAATTGTCAGCGACCTCCGATTCTCTCTTGTCTCAATTTCGAACCACTCATTCAATCCGTCCGGAATCGATGCTCTCCACATTGCCTGATATGCAGGTGGAGGTTTCATCGGGCAGACGTAATCCACTATCCAATTATTTAAAATCTACCGGAGTTACCTTTGATACACTTGTATTCAAGGCTTCTACCTCACGACATGGTGGAGTCGAAATGAACGGAGGTATTTATGGACTTCTTACCGCCGGAATGCGACTTGATACGATTCGCACCGCCATTCGTCAAGATTCGACGAATCTTTACTATCGACTCGATGTGTTGCGCAATAAACGGATTTCGCAGGAAGGATTCTCAGCGGGAGTCGAAGGAGTGCTTCGGGATGGTTTTATGAACGTTGATTGTTCGTTTTATGATGACAAAGGAGTGCCCGGATTGTTGTTGGGAATGGAAGTCGATCTTTCTTCCGAACGGATTAAAGTGCGATTGACTCCCGACGATCCGATTATCGGATTCCGTAAATTTATCCTTAACAAGGATAATTTTGTCGAGATCATCAACCATAAAGAGATTCTTGCCGATATACTCCTCACAGGGGAAAACAGTGCCACACTTCGTCTCTTTTCCGCCGAGGAGAAGAGTGGAGAGGAGTTTCGTGCCGAGTTGAAACAATTGGACCTCGGCTTTCTCTCTGAAGCGCTCAGTCTATATATGGCTCCGATGAGTGGTATCTTGAACGCGGACTTTGTCTATAACTCTTCGGACAGTCTTGTCAATGCCAACGCCACCATTCATGTGGACGATTTTTATTATAACAAAGGACGCGTGGGTGAATTGATGCTTACCGCTGATTACCATCCTTCCATGAATAAGGAGCAGCAAGGGGATGTCCGTTTTTCAATTGACAAGCAGGAGGTCATCACTTTCGATGTATCCTATGCTCCGAACAGCGTTAACTCTCTTTCGGGAAATATCGTATTTGCCAATTTGCCATTGAAGAGTTTCGATCCTTTTATTCCCGACGAAATGGCGAATTTAAGTGGGGCTCTCAACGGACGTTTTTCCGTCCAAGGAACGACCTCCGTTCCTCTTATCAACGGCTCTCTACAAACAGACTCAACATCGGTGTATGTGGATGGAGCCGGAAGTACTTTTACCTTTGACAGTAAACCGATCCGAGTGGAGAACAATCGAATTTACTTCGATCAATACCAGATTACCGCTTCGGGCAATAATCCATTTGTTATCGACGGTTCTATTGATATAACTCAATTGGATAAACCTACCGCCGATCTTACTATGTATGCCGATCGGATGGAGTTGCTCAATTCGAAGCGTACTCGCCAAAGTATGGTTTATGGGATATTGAATATTAGTCTTACTTCTACTATCAAAGGCCCCCTTGATGCCCTTGTGATGAGAGGCGATGTGCGATTGTTGGGAAATACAAACACCACCTATGTATTGCGCGATTCTCCGTTGGCTGTAAAGGACAATATGGCTGGGGTGGTTACTTTTGTCTCCTTTGCCGATAGTTTATACGGGCCTTCACCTAAGAGAAAACCTCTTCCTTTGGGCGGAATGGATATGCTGATGACTATCCGCATCGATCCGGCTGTTCGATTTAATATTGACTTAACGCCCGATCAAACCAATCGAGTCACCCTCGAAGGGGGAGGTGATCTTTCGTTCCAATACACCCCGCAAGGAGACATGGTCTTGAACGGACGTTATACCCTGTCTGGCGGAACGGTGAAATATACCCTTCCGGTCATTCCGTTGAAGGAATTTAAAATACAGAATGGTAGTTATGTGGAGTGGAGTGGCGATCCCATGGATCCGTTGCTTAATCTGACCGCCACGGAGCGTATCCGTACTTCGGTGTCGCTCAATGAGCAACCCGCTCGAATGGTCAATTTTGATGTTGGGATAAAGATCAAACAACGACTCAATAATCTGGGAATGGAGTTTGTCATCTTGGCCCCTGAAGATATGGCCGTTTCCGAATACTTGAGCCGGATTGGGATTGAAGAGCAACAGAAACAAGCGGTGGCGATGATTATTACCGGAATGTACATGGGTGGTGCTTCATCTCGAAAGAGTATGGATATGGGGGCCGCATTAAATAATTTTCTGCAGAATGAGATTAACAACATGGCAGGAAGCGCACTGAAGAAGATTGATATCACATTGGGAGTTGAAAAACACGGAACGGCTGATGACGAAGGTGGTCAACAACGAACCGATTATTCCTTCAGTTTTGCCAGACGATTTTATAACGATCGCATTCGTGTGGTTGTGGGGGGACGTATCTCTTCCGGTTCGGATATTAATAAAGGACAGAATCAACCCTTTATTGACAACATCACCTTTGAATATCGATTGGATACCAGTGGATCGAGCTTTGCTAAACTCTTTTATGATAAAAACTATCAAAGTCTCCTTGAAGGCGAAATAACCGAAACTGGCGTTGGGGTTGTTCTTCGAAAGAAAATGAGGCATCTGCGTGAGTTGTTTCAATTCAAACGACGTAAAGCGATTCCCATCAAATTGCAAACTACTGAAGAGTCCATAAAATGAAAAATAAAAACATCAAACATACGAATGATACTTCTGCTTTTCACATTCTGTTTGGTGAGTGGGGCAGGTGGATTGCTATATTCACTCTTCCCGTTCTGATGGGAATAACTTCTTGCTCGACAACTAAGAATTTACCCGAGGGAGAGGTGTTGTACGGCGGTATTAGGAAGGTAGAGGTTCCTGATAGAGATCTATCGTCCGCGGGCGATCAGGTAATGGACGAGGTACAGGGAGCTATCTCTTATCCTCCAAACAACTCATTGCTTGGAAGTTCTTCCATTCGTCATCCATTCGCTTTTAAATTGTGGGCGTATAACGCCTTTGTCAATAAGAAAGGTAAGTTCAATGAATGGATGCTGTCAAAATTCGGTGGGAAGCCTATCTTTATAAGTACGGTCAATCCGGATGTGCGCTCCAAGGTGGCTCAGAATCTCTTGCATGAACATGGCTATCTGGATGGTAAGGTCTCCTATTCCATTCTCCCGAATGAGAAGAATTCACGAACAGCCAAGCTCGATTATAGGGTTGAGATGAATCATCCCTACACGATCGATTCGGTCGATTATTCGCGGATCCATACCAATGCACTGCAACTTCTTCAACCCTATTTGAGTGAAAGCTTTTTTAAAAAGGGAGATCAGTTTAATCTTCGTCAGCTGCAAGCCGAGCGATCACGCATAACATCTATCCTTCGCAACCGTGGATATTACTATTATCGTTCCGATTTCCTTTCCTATGAGGCTGATACCATTCTCAATCCGGGAAAGGTATCGCTTCGGGTAGTTCCTTCGGGTGAGCTTCCCACCGCGCTTCTTCATCCTTGGAAAGTGGGGAATGTGTCGGTTTGGTTGAATGGATATGATAATGAACAGCCGACTGATTCGATCTCCTATAAAGAGATGAAAATCCACTACCAAGGAAAGCTTCGCGTACGTCCTTCCGTACTGCATCGGCATCTTCACTTCAAATCGGGTGATACCTACTCACTTCAGCAGCAGGAAAGAACCCAAACCGCACTCGCTCGATTGGGCATCTTCCGCTATTCGGAGATGCAGTTTACCCCGAAAGATTCCACCATTCATCAAGATACGCTGAATCTGCGTATCAATACCGTGTATGATCTTCCTTTGGATGGAGAGTTGGAGGTGAACGTAACGGCTAAAAGTAATAACTATGTTGGTCCCGGAGCTGTTTTCGGTCTTACCAAGCGTAACGTGTTTGGTGGGGGAGAGACCTTCAACGTCAAGTTCCGAGGTTCGTATGAGTGGCAAACGGGCAATCGGGTTGTAGGATCAAACTCGTCGATTAATAGTTACGAGTTGGCGGTTCTTTCCACCTTGGCTCTTCCCGGACTTGTCCTTCCGTGGCGTCGGATTGAAGATGGTAAATATCCATCTACCACCTCCTTTCACTTGAACGCGAGTCAAATGAATCGTGCCCGTTTCTTTAAATTGTTGGCATTTGGGGGCGATGCCTCCTATGAGTTTCAAACTTCGGCTGTGAGCCGCCACGTGTTTACTCCCTTCAAGTTGACTTTTAATCTGTTGCAGAGCCGTACCGCGGAGTTCGACAGCATCATGAATCAAAATCCGGCATTGTATCAAAGTTTACAGAACCAGTTTATTCCGGTGATGGGATACACCTATACCTACGATAACAGTTCGCTCACCTCCAAGAAAGATCAACTTTGGGCACAGTTTTCCGTCACGCAGGCCGGACTCCTTACCAACACTCTCTATACACTTGCCGGACGTGGATTCAACGAAAAGAACAAAGACTTTTTGGGAAATCCGTTTGCACAGTTTATAAAAGGTACTGCTGAGGTGCGATATAATCACCTCATCGGAAAGAAGCAACGTCTTGTCGGACGGCTTATGATTGGAGCGGCTTACAGCTATGGCAATGCCGTCACCACTCCCTACAACGAGCAGTTTTATATAGGAGGGGCAAACAGTCTGCGAGCCTTTACCATCCGCAGTATCGGTCCGGGAAACTTTAACCCCGATCCAAACAACCGATACGCCTATGTGGATCAGACGGGCGATTTGAAATTTGAGGCCAATCTTGAGTATCGTTTTCCGATCTTGGGAAGTTTGGAGGGAGCACTCTTTTTGGATTGTGGCAATGTGTGGTTGATCCGTCACGATCCGAAACGTCCCGGCGGACAATTGAGTGCCAGCCGCTTTTTGAACGATCTGGCCTTGGGAACGGGTGTGGGCGCACGCTATGTACTCCCATTCTTAGTAGTACGATTTGATATGGGAATCGGATTACACGTTCCCTTCGATACCGGAAAAGAGGGCTACTTCAATATCCCAACCTTCAAAGATGGATTGGGTCTTCACCTCGCCATTGGCTACCCGTTTTAGTTGATTTCGATGGAGATTATTAAGGTCCGGAGGAAGTTGATCGATCGTTAGATCATTACAGAAAGCAAATTGGAATCGGATAATGGATGATTACATCCGAAGGCCGTTCTTTTCGGTCAGGTATTTCC
>JBKEBB010000151.1:0-1762 GCA_047972845.1 Bacteroidales bacterium | reverse complement strand
GTGGTATTCTATTCCTCTGGAGATGATATCAGCAACTATTCCAATTCATGTCCGGAAAGTCTCCAACAGATTATTAACGGAAGAAGTGAAGGCGACAATCCGATTATTATGATCGCGTCGGTTAAACCGCTTGAATAATGGTGATAGATACTATATATAGATATCTATCTCACGTGAAGGTTAATGATGCGAACGACAATATGATAGAATGGATGCTTTAATATAAATGGGTAATACAGAAATAATCTATTGCCATTTATTAATGTTCGATTGCTTGGTCAGGTGTGATTTGCAATTACGCCTTATGTACTCTTCTGATTTTTAATCTGATATTGAATAATCATCCGATATTTCGGATTATAAATCCTAATAATAATTAAGGTGTGATTGCAAATCACACCTGACGAGACGCCATAGGAATGTTATGAAAATTATATGCTTGTTGCTTGTATTGCAATTGATTAGTGGATGTGAGTTTAATCCGAACAAAGATAAAATCAAACTCGAGTTTGAAGATATACCATTAGGAGAGCCCACTGTCGCGATTCATAGAGATGATTTGTCTCGAGTTTCGGGAATACAATGCAATGACTCCTCCTTAATTGTGTTTGATAGATGTTTGGAATCGCTATTCTTCCTTGTTAATCTGTATAATAAAGATCAGGAGGTTCGGTTTGGTACCATCGGGCAAGGTCCGGGAGAACTTGCACTCCCAAACTCAGGACATATTCAAGGGGATGTGTTTTATGTATATTCGCATTCAATCGGATTAATCGTTAAGTTTCAATTGGATTCGATCTCTGATAATAAGATGCCTCATTCCATTGAATTAGCCAGACTGAAATTTCCATTCGAGTCTGTATTTATATCGGACGTAGCCCCACTCCATAATGAAAACTATTTCTTAGGTGCAGGCTTGTATGGTGGAAAATTCCAATATGTTGTAATTGATACGAAGAGTCGGGCTGTAGATTATGCTGTTGAAGTATATAATTCGAATGAGAAGAATCTTACGATGTCCCACAAGCAGATATCGAATTGTGGAATTCTTAGAAAACATCCGACAATGGATAAGTTTGTCTATTCTGTCATTTTTTTCTTCCAATATAGATTTTATTGAAGTAATTGATCGGAAAATAAATGTGATAAAACTTCAAAGAGAGCGTGATCCATTGCTCAAACCAATTACTACCGGAGCGATATCGGCTACACCGCCCGATGAAAATTGCGAATGGGGCTATATCGATATGGCTGTTAGTGATAAATATGTCTATTGTCTCTATTCGAAAGACAAGGTTACAACTCATTTTTGTTCTAAGACGATTCGTGTTTTTGATTGGGATGGGAACCCAGTTAAACAATTCTCTATTGAACATGATGCCTATGGGATTGCAGTGTCCGAATCGCAAAACAAACTGTTTATAACCACAAAGGCTGATGACGGAGGATGGGAGATTCTGTGTTACAATATGAAATAAGGTGTGCCATATGAGAAGGGGAACGATATTGTTGGGATTACTATGGGGCTTGATTTATCTATTGAGTGGATGTTCATTTCAAAGAGATGTGCAGAGTCCGGGTGCTTTTAAAAGCACCTATTCTTTGGAACATGTGAAATACGATACAGAGTTATTTGTCACCGGGTTTCCCAGAATATTCTCAATTGACTCGTTTGTATTGGTTATCTCATCCGACAATGATGAATTTGGCAAAATTTTTGCTGCTGACAAGGAGATGAAGTTGATAGGTGAATTTGGTAAGA
>JBKEBB010000102.1:0-8412 GCA_047972845.1 Bacteroidales bacterium | reverse complement strand
CTGATACGGTCGTGCAGATAACTTGACAATACACCGTTCTTAACGATATAGGTTTTCTGACCCTCCACACCTTCGTCGTCGATATTAACAGAACCACGGTTGTACTTGATCGTTCCGTCGTCAACAACGTTGATATTTTCGTTACAAATAGGTTTGTTGAGTTTATCAGAGAATATGGATACATTTTTACGGTTGAAGTCTGCTTCAAATGCATGCCCGATGGCTTCGTGAAGCAAAATACCCGAACCTCCCGCACCCATCACCACAGGCATCTCTCCTCCTTTAGGCTTTATCGCCTCAAACATAATCGCTGTTTTCTTAACTGCCTCGTTGGCTAACTCATCGATCACACTGTCTGTCAGAAACTCGAATCCCATACGGAAAGAGCGATTCGCTCCGCCATTCTCAATCCGGCCTTCCTGCTCCATCACACAATTAGCCCCTACACGCACCATCGGACGATAGTCGCTATAAGAGGTGCCCTCAGAGTTCACGAATAGAATGTATGAAGTAGTGTCACCTTGAAATACCATTACTTTGGTCACACGTGGATCAAGCGCGAAGATTTTGTCATTCAGCTTTTGAATAAAGGGAGTTTTCTCCTTAGCGGTTATTCCTTCCCACGAAGTTTGAACGGGGTAATAGTTGGTAAATTTCTTCTCTGTTATGTTCAATGCAAAACTTCCCTCAGTGCCGTTAGCAATTTGTGAAGCGGTTTTAGCCGCTTTCAACATCTCTTCCTCGGTAATGTTTTCCACGTAGGCATATCCGGTTTGATCACCCGAAATCACACGCACTCCCACACCGAAGTCGATGTTTGAAGAAGCCGAATTGACAGCTCCATCACGAAGAGAGAGATTGTTTGAAAAGGTGTGTTCAAAGAAAAGGTCGGCATAATCGCCTCCTTTAGCAAGAGCGGCTTGAAGGGTCTTTCGCACCACTCGTTCATTAACCCCGAAATGATCCATCATTTTGGCGATGGCTTCGGGAGAATTTCCTCCACACGAAGTAAGAATCTGAGGAAGCACGGCTGCACCTAGAGCAGCGGCTCCACCTGCTTTTAAAAAATGTCTTCTGTTCATCTCGGAATATAATTGATTATACATGTTTATTTCTTATAGTTTTTAAAGAAGCTCCACCATCTTAGTTTGAGGACTCCAAAGACTGCTTCTCCAAATATCCCGGAGTTCATTTTTGAAACACCCAACTCTCGGTTGATAAATATGATCGGAACCTCTTTGATGACAAAGCCGTACTTGAAGGTGGTGAATTTCATCTCAATCTGAAACGCGTATCCTTTGAAACGGATTGCATCCAGATTGATACGCTCCAACACACGGCGTTTGTAACATTTAAACCCTGCGGTGGTATCGGCAACACTGAGCCCGGTTACAAACTGCACATATTTAGAAGCAAAATAGGACATCAATACCCTGCCAATAGGCCAATTCACCACATTTACTCCCGACACATAGCGTGAACCGATCGCTAAATCAGCTCCATCAACCGCACATGCGTTATACAAGCGGGGTAGATCGTTGGGATTGTGGGAGAAGTCGGCATCCATCTCGAAAATATAGTCATACTTATTCTCTATCGCCCATTTAATACCGCTCATATTGGCGGTACCAAGTCCCTGCTTGCCGGTACGTTCTGTCAAATTGAGTCGTTCTCAAAACTCGATTTGGAGTTGTTTCACAATAGCGGCGGTTCCGTCGGGCGAACCGTCATCCACAATCAAAATATCAAACGGTTGGTTTAATCCGAAAACCGCACGAATGATACTTTCAATGTTCTCTTTCTCGTTGTAGGTGGGAATGATTACGACGCTGTCTGATTTGGCCATTTTTCTTTGTTTGTTCTGACTTAACAATTAGGGTTGTTTAAACCCTCAAAACTACAAAATAATAATGAAGTGAAGAAATAATTCCAAAGATTGATTTTCAAGCCAATGCAATGAAAAAAAACACACTCATCTATCCCTTGTTCCAAGTGGTACAAACAAACCTCAGGTCTCTATTATATTAGTAGATATTTCCTCTCAAAAAAGGTTTATCACCCTAAGGTTTGAACGGCAGATTCAATTCGTCGAATCGTCTCTTCCTTCCCAATAACGGCGAGAATATCAAACAGGTGAGGGCCTTTACTCTCTCCTACAAGCGCCAATCTCCACGCGTTCATCACTCCACCCATATTGTATCCATTGGTAGCGATCCACTCTTTAATGATGGGTTCGGTGACTTCGGGCGACAGATCGGTAAGGGTGGTAATAAGGGTAGCCAACTCGGTAAGTTGCGATCCAGTATCGGCTTTCCATCTCTTTTGTACCACTTTTTCGTCGTACGAAACAGGGGCTACAAAGAAAAACGAGGCTTGATCCCATAGTTCCTTCACGAAGTTTACCCGTTCTTTCACCAAACCAACAATCGTTTCGACCTTATCCAACGGAGCATTTACACCCTTCTCTTGAAGAATCGGAATAAACTGCTCGGCCAATTGGTTGTTGGACATTTGCTGAATGTATTTATGGTTAAACCATTTTCCCTTCTCATAATCAAACTTCGCACCGCTCTTGCTGCAACGATCGATAGAGAACTGCTCGATCAACTCTTGCATGGAGAAGAGTTCTTGTTCCGTTCCTGAGTTCCATCCCAATAGTGCGAGGAAATTAATCACCGCTTCAGGCAGATAGCCCGATTCACGGTATCCCGACGAAACGTCTCCCGACTTCGGATCTTTCCATTCCAAAGGAAAAACAGGAAAACCCAAACGATCGCCATCGCGCTTGCTTAATTTTCCGTTTCCATCAGGTTTGAGCAACAATGGTAAGTGGGCAAAACGAGGCATCGTATCACTCCATCCAAACGCATCGTACAGCAATACGTGAAGCGGTGCCGAGGGCAACCACTCTTCACCACGGATCACATGGGTGATCTCCATCAAGTGGTCGTCCACAATGTTGGCAAGATGGTAGGTTGGCAGTTCATCGGCCGATTTATACAACACTTTATCGTCAAGGATCGATGAGTTAATTCGAACCTCGCCCCTAATCATATCGTTTACCAGTACCTCTTGGTTGGGTTCGATGAGAAATCTCACCACATATTGAGCACCCCCTTCAATCAAAGCATTTACCTCGGCGGCTTGAAGAGTGAGGGAGTTTCTCATTTGCATTCGGGTCGAAGCATCGTATTGGAAATTTTGTATCTCTGCTCTTTTAGCTTCCAACTCTTCAGGAGAATCAAAGGCGATATACGCCTTGCCTCCATCGAGAAGTTGCTTGACATACTCTTTATAAATAGACTTACGTTCCGATTGGCAATAGGGACCAAAAGGACCTCCTACATGGGTTCCTTCATCAAAATGAACTCCTAACCACTCGAATGAGCGAATAATATACTCTTCAGCACCGGGCACAAAACGTTGGCTGTCGGTATCTTCTATACGTAAAATCAAAGAGCCTCCCTGCTGCTTGGCAAAGAGATAATTATAGAGAGCCGTACGTACGCCTCCTATGTGTAAAGGGCCTGTTGGACTGGGTGCGAAACGCACTCGTGGAGTCTTGTTGGTTGTCATCTTCAAGTCGTTATTACAATTTGATTACAAAGGTAAAATTTATGTCCGAATGAACCTCTCTCTTAATAGAATATTCATACATTTGCGCCATAATTCAAAACTGGAAAAACTGATTCTTAATCCTTACCACATAACTTAAATAATATATTTATAAATGAAGATCGACGATTTCCTCCAACTATTTGTGGTGAAAGAAAAAAAGTTCTTTCCGCTGTTCAATGAACAAGGCATTAATGTAGTAAAGGCCGCTGAATTACTATGTAAATTCATTAGAGAAGAGAATCAGGAAATACGCGCTGAACTCTACAAAAAAATTAAAACTGTTGAAACGGATAACGATACGATCACTTCTAACATTTATCAAGAGCTGAATCGTAGCTTTGTCACCCCGTTTGATCGCGAAGATATCCACGATCTGGCCTCATGGGTGGACAGTGTGGTTGACTCGATCAATAGCGCAAGTAAAAGAACCGTTCTTTATGCTCCGGTAAATACAGAGGGAATGGCAACACTGACCGAAACAATTCTCGAACAAGCCAAGGAGGTGCAGAAAGCTCTCAGCGGACTGAAAAATGTGAGAAAAAATCCCCAATTCATCCTCTCTTGTTGCGATAACTTACGTCGATTGGAAAACAAGGGCGATCTCCAATATGAAGAGTACATCCTTCATCTTTTCAAAAATCAAACAGATCCTATCAGGGTGATTAAGGGAAAGAGCGTTGTCGAAGAGTTGGAAAACGTTACCGACAGAGGAAAAGATGTGGCGGGGGTGTTGCATCGCATCATTATGAAACTCACATAAACTACGAATATGCTGACAGTAGTTTTAATAGGGATTGCACTTGCCCTGCTATTCGACTTCCTGAATGGAATGAACGATGCCGCGAATTCAATTGCCACAATTGTTGCCACACGAGTTTTATCTCCTTTTACCGCTGTACTATGGGCTGCATTTTGGAATTTTGCCGCCTATTTTGTATTTGGTATCAGTGTCGCAAGCACCGTTGGTAAAGGAATAGTCGAACCGGCCTTCATGAACGAATATTTTGTTTTATCAGCTCTCATAGGTGCTGTAATATGGGTATATCTGTGTACACGACTAGGAATGCCAATCAGTGTTTCTCACGCGTTGATCGGAGGATTGATCGGACCCGCGTTGTTTGCCATAGGACCTGAAGCGCTTATCGGAAGTGGAATTTTTAAAATATGTCTGTTCATCGTTCTCTCTCCACTTATTGGAATGTTACTGGGATTTATCATGATGTGTCTGACTATGCTAATATTCAAACGTCAATCTCCCTTTAAAGTGGATCATTGGTTTAGAGGACTACAACTCTTCTCATCTGCCATTTTCAGTCTGGGCCACGGAGGTAACGACGCGCAAAAGACAATGGGTATAATCGCGATTCTACTCTTCAGCGTTGCAGGAGAGAATGAATTCATAGCTACTTACCTCTTCGATCCTGCAAAAGGATTCCATGTTCCGGGGTGGCTTATCATCACTTGTTATACTACGATCGCCTTAGGAACAGTTACCGGAGGATGGAAAGTAATCAAGACACTGGGTGATGGATTGGCTACTTTGAAGCCTGTACAGGGATTCTGTGCGGAGACCGCAGGTGCATTGACCATTATTGGAGCAGCTATCGGAGGAATTCCGGTTAGTACCACACATACAATCACCGGATCAATCATAGGCGTTGGTATTACTAAAAGTTTCGCGTCTGTGCGCTGGGGCACTGCCGGTCATATTGTTGGGGCATGGGTGCTGACCATTCCTGCCACAATGGTAGTTTCGGGAGCTATCTACACCTTTATTGAGATGGTTTTTCTTAAATAAACAGACTTTTCATCTCTTATCGTTCAAGATTTTCTACTTAATATATTAGCCATCCGAACGATCAAAAAAAAGGAATATACCTTTACGATGAAAGGTATATTCCTTTTTATCAATACGTCTATTCGTTTTCTTCAAAAGGTATATACCTTTTGATATATTAAACTAATCGGACTGAAAGAGCCTCTCATCACACCAAGCGGGACGGGCAAACAGCACGAGTCAGCAATTATTCATGTGGTAGATCGAAAACAACCCATCTAACTGACAAAATCACAAAAGCAATTCCCAATAACCCACATCCAACCATCGATTGAATTTACGTCCTACTTCGTGAAAACAGCCCGCCTGCTTGAAACCAAACTGTTCGTGCAGCGCAACACTCACATCATTGGGAATAGTGATTACCCCGATCAATACGTGAAATTCCATTTTTCGTGCTTCGTCTAAAAGAGCTTTAAGGAGTCGCTTCCCAATACCCCTTCCCGTTGCGTCGGGGTGAAGATATATACTTGTTTCGCCTGTTTGACGATATGCCACTCGCGAACGAAACTCTCCCACATATGCATACCCCAACACCTGCCCCTCCTCTTCATACACCAGATAAGGGTATTTGACGATTGTTTTCTCAATCCTGGATGCAATCTCGGCAGGAGTCACCGAATCAAACTCAAAGGTTATGACGGTTTGCTCAATGTAATGGTTGTATATGGACGCGATTGCAGGAGCGTCTGAAAGCGTTACCGGACGGATCATCATAGTATGTTGTTTAGCGATAAATCATTCTATTCATGTGGAGGATCTTTCAATCAAGCGGATCGCCTCCATTTTATGTCAATCTCTTTTACCCAATTAATTAGGGATTAATCGAATCTCGTAAGACAAACAGTGATTCGGGCCCCATATTGAAAAGCAGATCGATTATACTTAAGTTCGGAGTAAACCCGAGTTTATCGGCAAATACTTGGTAGTAGGAAATCTCACGATAGTTCGGATCACACTCCGATGGGTTCTTCTTCGGATGAATCGCTTCTCGCAGATCAATGATACTACCACCCTCAACATTGTAATATGCTTCGGTAAACCAAATGTCCGATTCGAGATGTAGAAGACGAAGAGTGGTATCTCTTAATTGCTCGTTGAAATCGAACAAAAATTCAATCTTCTTCCTGTAGAAAGGTTCGTAGTCATCTCTGTAATATTCAAAGAAAGGACTATTTCCGTATCCGGACACGATGGCATTCCAATGAAGATGACGCCAATTGTCATGATCTGATATACGAATATCTTTGGTAGGACTTTTCAGGGAGGTAGGTTTGATGATGGGTATCGAGAGGGGGGTCGGTCCGTTGGCCGAGGCGATAACGCAACGACTCCGATACGTTTGTTTGACGTAATTACAATGCGACTCTATCACACTCGAAGTGGAGTGATAGAGTCGCGCATAATAGTGTATGGGAGCCAGATAAGCCGTTGTAAACAGACAAACCATGATGTTGTTACATTCTCTAATTCTGAATAACCCAATTAAATAGTCGATTAAACCGGATCTTTCCGTCAAACAGGCTGCGATCCTTATCGAGTGACAGCCATACCACAACAGGCTCCCCTACTATGTGATCTTCGGGTACAAATCCCCACATGCGCGAGTCGGCTGAGTTATGACGGTTATCTCCCATCATGAAGTAATAGTCCATTTGGAAGGTATAGGTCGAGGCCTCTTTCCCATTAATAAAATATTTTCCGTCACGCTCTTCCGCCTTATTTCCTTCATAGTTTACGATGCAACGTTCATATATTGGATAAGATTCGGGGGTCAATTCGATCGACATTCCTTTCTTTGGAATCCAAACAGGACCGTAGTTGTCGCGAGTCCACTTCTTGTAATATCCAAGCGGATAGATTGTATCGCTATTTGGATCGGGTTCAACGATAATTTTTCGTGCCAGCCCTGAATTATTCAACCATTCAACCGCCTCTTGAGTCAACGGGAAGTGGTAGAGAGGAGGATATGTTCCGTCCGCATTTGGTTCAAAGCCCATATGAAGAGCCCATGCGGAGAAGTTTTGATGATTGCTTAACAATACTCGGTCCTCGACACTTACTTCCATGTGACGGAAATGCTCCTCATTCAACTGCTGTCCGTTCGTTTGCACAAAATAGTTGAGCTGCATCTTCTTAGGAGGAGTCTGTCTATCTCCATTGATATATACATCGTTGTTTCTAACCTCGAGCATATCTCCCGGTAGGGCCACACAGCGTTTCACATAGTTCTCACGTCTGTCCACAGGACGATAGATAATATCGCCATACACCTCTTTATTTCCCACTACCTGATCACGTCCATAAAGATAACAAAGGGTGTAGTAATCGGGATTAGTCACCTGAAGGGCAACCGTATCTCCGGCAGGAAAGTTGAACACCACAATGTCATTACGCTTCACCGAGCCCAGCCCTTTCAATCGCTTATACGGCCAATTGGGCCAATCCAAATACGATTTAGTATTCAACACAGGCATGGTATGTTGTGCCAGAGGGAAAGCAATCGGAGTGTTGGGGATACGTGGTCCGTAATTCAATTTACTTACCATTAAAAAGTCTCCTACAAGGAGCGTTTTCTCCAACGAAGAAGAGGGTATCTGATAGTTTTGAAAGAAGAATGTGAATATGATAGAGACGGCGATCAAAGCAAATACAATCTCATCTACCCACTCCATTACCATTCGAAAGAGCGGATTCTTCGACTTTTTCCAAAACCCCCACGGAATAAATTTAAAGAGATAAATCTCGGCGATCAATGCGATACCGAGCAACAGCCACAAGTTTTGAACCCAAATACAGAATGGGACGTACAACAGAGTGGCAAGTGAGAATTTAATCCATTGGCGGGTAGTGAACTTTTTCATCATTATCAGAAATTAAGCATATTCTTCATCGTAAGAAATCCGTTGTTTGAAGCGGTATATTCCGCAGCTACTACAGCCCCAAAGGCAAGTCCT
>JBKEBB010000084.1:0-12049 GCA_047972845.1 Bacteroidales bacterium | reverse complement strand
TAAAATAAGAGAGTGGTCGGGAACCTGGAATCGTTGAACTGGGGAATCGTGCAATTGGTACGATCTATGTTGAGACGATCGGTCGATCGTCAGAATGAAGAATGATAATGATTAAGGTAATAAATTTTAGTTCCTATTAAACAGATAGAAAAAGGAGCATACGTTTTGAGTAAAACGACAGCTCCTTTTTGTGTAAACGTATGCTCCTTTTGTGCGAAAGGTATATTTCTTTTTTTGGAGGGTCTAATTTTTGTTTTTTGACAACTTTTGTTTGAATTACTAAAGTGGAGTGAATATTGTCACTCGCTATTAGTTTGATATAATGGAAAGGGCTGTTCGATTTACTTCGAACAGCCCTTATTCGTTTTTCTTCAATGCTTTATTTGAAATAATGTGACACGTGTGAATCCTCTTTCCGTGTTTTTTGTTCCCCCTCTTTCTTTTGATGTAATGTGTGCTAAGAGTAGTGATTATCACTTTTTGTATAGGTTTAATGGGCTTTATGTTCGTATTATACGTGAGAGTTTGTTTTGTGAATGTATTACGGAGGTTTATATATTCCCATGGAAATTTGTTTTATTAGAAAACAATTAATACCTTTGTCGTGTTAATTTGATAATGGAATAATTTTCTAATAGAATATTCTCTGGGTGGTTTAAACAATGGATGATCGTATGAAAATGAATGAATGGATAAAACAGTATGGACTGATCCTTATCGGAGTGGCTGTGGGAGCTGTGGGTGGATATCTCTATTGGATGTATGTGGGGTGTGAGAGTGGCGGATGTCCTATCACGGCGTCGCCAGTGAACAGTTCGATCTGGGGAGCCTCCATGGGAGGATTGTTGTTTAGTATGTTTCCTAAAAAAGAGAAGAAAGATGATTGATTTTTTAAGAAAATGGGACATTGTCCGTTTGATCCGATTGGTAGCAGGTGTAGGTTTTGGTATCTACGCGGTGGTTTCGAAAGAGTATATGTTTCTCTTCTTGGCCGGATTGTTTCTGCTGCAGGCGATCTTTAATGTGGGCTGTTGCGGATGCTCAACCCCGGGTTGTGAATCGGAGAGTTCATCCTCGCGTTCGTTGTACAAAGATGTGATTAAACCCTATAAACCCAAATAGTGATGAAGAAGATCATTTTGATATTTGCCGCTGTAATAGCTCTAACGGCATGTGCCGATGCTCAAACAAGTAAAAACAATAAAACCAATAATAAGATGAAAACAGTAGAATTGACCAAAGCGGATTTTTTGACAAAAGTGGCTAACTATGAAGCGAATCCTTCGGAATGGAAATATCTGGGCGATAAGCCTGCATTGATCGACTTTTATGCTTCGTGGTGTGGTCCTTGTAAGATGATTGCTCCCATCCTCGAAGAATTGGCAGCCGAGTACGAAGGACAGATCGTGATCTATAAGGTGAATACCGAAGTGGAACAGGAGTTGGCGGCCGTGTTTGGAATCCGTTCCATCCCTTCGTTGTTATTTGTGTCAAAAGAAGGACAACCTCAAATGGCTCAGGGAGCAATGTCGAAGAATGATTTCAAGAAAGCCATTGATTCTGTTTTACTTAATAAATAACAGATATGGCACTGGCAATTGACAAACTCAGTTGTCCGCAAAATCATCGATGTCCACTTCTCAAGGTTTGTCCGGTAGGAGCGATCACTCAAGAGGGATATGGTCTGCCGAAGATTGATGAGGAGAAATGCATCGAGTGCGGAAAATGCATTAAATACTGCGGTATGCGTGCCGTTTACAAGCAAAACTGATTATGGAAAAACTGTGTAAGATACGCGATATTCAGCGGGCTGTGCACCAGTTTGAGTCGAATTTCGAAAAGAGGTATGGAATATGCCTCAACGAAGTGATGGCACTGTGCAGCTTGACCAACAGCGGCCGACTCTCGTCGGGCGAGCTTGGTGAGGCGCTCGGGTTGACCTCCTCGAATACTTCGAAGGTGATTGCTTCGATCGAACGGAAGGGGCTGGTCAAACGTTCGCTGGGAACCAAAGACAAACGCCAGATGTACTTCTCAATCACCGATAAGGGGACTAAGCTCTTAGAGGGAGTGAAGTGCACCGATCTGGAAGTGCCCGGATGTATCGGGGTGAATTGATTCACAGACCCATTTGTATTAATAATTGCAGGATGAAGAAGTAAAATTCTTCAGCATCCATAGATAATAAGATCGTGTCTCAATAATGAGTTTAGGACTGAATTCCTACTTGTTTTTGAGACGCGATCTTTTTTATCAGAAAAAAATGGACCTTTATAGATGTTACAAGTCAATATGTCATTCCAGATGCCCATATCATAATCTATGATGCGGATGTAGCTTTATGGAGTTCTTTTGGTTTAGAATTTTGGATTGAAAGACATGTTAAAATGGGTGTTCTTTTTCTTACGTTTGGAAGAGCGGTTGTCATTGAGTTAGTATCTTCGAAAGAGTTGAATTATAGAAATAAGTAATATTAATTACGTTTGGTCCATATAATGTCCACACTTTATCATTCAAATATCTGTGAATAATCCTTTCTTTTGCATGGGAAACCAGTTTGTAATAGATCGTACTATGAAAATGGTTTCTTAAATACAATAATAGAAGGATTAATCTGATGAATATGAAAATAGTAACACGTTTTTATGAATACATAACAAGAAGTCATAACACTGTATGATATTCATCCATTCATCTCTATTTTGTTATTCTTCCACGCCAAATGTAAACCATTCAATACTTAAACCGTAAAATCAAATTAATTATCATGCCTAAAATTTTGTTTGTCGAGGATAATGACGATCTTCGTAATGCGACCATCGACTATTTAAGCTTCGAAGGATACCAAGTTATAGGAGCAAATAGTGGATCTATGGGAATAGATTTAACCCTCAAACACAAGCCGGATATAATAATCTGTGATATCCTGATGAAGGATATGGATGGATATGAGGTTCGAAAGAAATTAAAATCTCATTCTGAGACATCGCTGATTCCATTCATCTTTCTGACCGCGTTGTCAGAAAAGGAGAATATTAGAAAGGGAATGGATTTGGGAGCCGATGATTATCTAATAAAGCCTGTTTCCCTTGAGATATTAAAAAACGCGATTAACTCAAGGTGTGAAAAATCTAAGGAATATCAACACTATATCGATGCGAGAATAACAGAGTTTAAGAAAGAAATTATACGGGTTTTACCTCATGAATTTCTTACCCCCTTAAACGTAGTATTAGGATTTGCCAATTTAATAAAGCAAGAGGCACAAACGTTGACAACTAAGGAAATAAAGGAGATGGCTTCATATATTGAAGAGGGAGGAGACCGTCTTAAAGATCTGATTAACAGATATCTCTACTATATTTATCAAGTATCCTATAGTCAACAAAAAACGAAAAATGTAAGTTGCTGTACAAAGGATGTGATGTCAATAATTTCGTCGAATACTTCTTCCAAATTTAACCGTGAGGATGATCTGATATGTGAGATTGAAGAGGCCGAAATTCAAATAGAAAGCAAGGATTTGGAATATATTGTCAAAGAAATAGTGGATAACGCATTTAAGTTTTCTAAAAAAGGTACAAATGTAATTGTTTATGGAAGAATAGTTGATTCGAATTATGAATTAAGAGTAATAGATAGTGGGATAGGGTTTCCTTTTAGCGATGAAGATATTGTTAGCGAATTGGGAGCCTTTAATCAGTTTAATAGAGAGATATTGGAACAACAAGGTACCGGATTAGGATTAATCACGTCCCTCCTAATTATTCAGCGAAATAACGGGCAAATAAGTATCAAGAATCAGAAAGAAGGAGTCTTGGTGTCCGTGATTCTTCCGGTAGCAAAATAATGAAACTCTGCATGGAGATTTATGAAAGGCATATCAAGAGATGACCTCAATAATAGATAAAATAAACTATTGCTCTGCGCTAGAGGATTTAAATGTGGGTGTAGCCGTTTTTAACCGAAATGAAGAATTTGTGTATGTCAATTCGGTGGTGGAGTCTATTTTTTCTATTCCTGAAGAACGTTTAATTGGGCGAAAGCTTAGTGATTTTGTGAACATAGAAATCGCGTCTCAATGTTTCCAAGGGGTTAGCGGTGATATGACTGATAAATCGGTTAAGTATGAATTGGAAGTTGAGGTTCAGGGTAAGAGTCGTAAAACGGTGCAAGTGACTGAGTCAAAATATGATGGTGATATCGATTCTCCGCCCGGAAAAGTCAGATTGTTTGTAGATATTTCCAGACAAAAACAAATAGAGCGTGAGGCTCAGAATAAATTGAGAGTGGAGGCTCTAGTTTGCGAGGTTTTCAATTGTTTTGTGCATGTCAAAAGGGATAATCTGGATGTTTCGGTGAATAAGGCTTTGAAGATGACGGGGAAGGCCTTGGATGCGGACAGCGCATATGTATTCCTATTTTCAGAAGATGGGCAATTTTGTAGTAATACGCATGCGTGGTGTGATGAAGAAATTGAGTTTGAGATGAAAAACATAAGGGATATTCCGGTTGATAATTTCTCATGGTGGATCATTAAACTTAAAAAGGGTGAGGTTATTCATTTTCCATCGATATCCAACCTCCCTTATTCAGCGGTAAATATCAAGAATACCCTAAATAAGGGGAGGGATCATTCAATATTGATTGTTCCCTTTTTAACATCCGGCCGATTGGTTGGTGTGATTGGCGTTAGTTCGGTTAAGAAGTCTAAGACGTGGTCAGATGAAGAAGCTGCATTGTTGAAGCTGCTGGGTGATACACTGTGCAATAGTTTGGAGAGGATTAATTGTGAAGACCAACTGATTTGTATCAATGAGCGACTGGAAGAAGCGGTTGAGGAGAGAACTCGCGATCTTCTTGAATTGACGGAAATCAATAAGGCAATAGTAAACAATGTAGAATTGTTTATTGTGGTTACTGATCCATTAGGTGCCATCACGTCAGTCAATCCGTTTGCTCTGAATAAACTCGGATATGAGTTGGAGGAAGTGGTTGGGCGCAATCCTTCCATGTTTCTATATAGTCCGGTGGGGTTTGATGATAAAGGAAGTAATCTAGAGAGGATCTCTTGTTTGTACTCGTTTAACGGAGCCGTTGCAGAGACTGTGCTGATTACTAAACAGGGATTTCCGATTCATGTGATTGTTAGTTCCAACGCATTAAGAAATGGGCAAGGAGATATAGTTGGTTATGTGGGAGTAGCTATTGATATCAGTGAGAGAAAAGAGTCTGAACGCCATGCGGTTATTTTAAGGGATTTGGGATTTTTGCTAGCCGCCACAACATCCATTGAACAAGCAATCTGCTACATTATAGAGGTGATATCGATGCTTGAAAATGTTGTGGGTGCAGGTGTGTATATGATAAATAGTCAAACAGGAAACTTGGACTTGATCCATTACAGTTACTTTTTTGATAAAAAAGTGCAATATAAGACTGGTTCTGAATCATATTTTCAGAAACTTACATTAGTGACACATATTGATCCCTTCACTGCCCGAAAAAGAATCTCAATAGAAAATTTTGATTGTGATATTGAAAGTTTGCACCCAGAGATTATTCCGATAGGGCATGATGGAGATATTATCGGAGCCATCTGCTTATTGACAGGGAACATTAAACACCTTACTCCAGCAGAAAAAATAACACTTGAGATAATTACGGCTCAGATTGGAGGTACTATTGCGCGGATCAACACCGAAAATGAACTTAAGACTAGTCAGGGTAATTTTAAATTACTATTTGTAACAATGGATGATCTCATTTTTATTCTTGATCATGACGGTCGAATAATTAATACAAACCCTGCGGTAGGGAAGAAATTAGGATATGGGGTGTGTGAACTGATTGATAAGCCCTTTTTTGATTTATTTGTGCCAGAAAAACAGATTGAGGTGGTTAAGATTATTGCTGACGCACTTAGTGGAAATGCGGAGGTTTCTCTTATTCCTTTTTGCACAAAAAGGAATAGACTCATTCCGGTTGAAAGCAGAATTGTATTTGGAAAATGGGATGGGAAAAATGTTCTTTATTGCATTTCGCGCGACATATCAGAGCGGATACATGCGGAGGCTTCATTGAGAGAAAGTGAACAGCGTTGGAGTTTTGCATTGGAAGGTTCCGGAGACGGGGTGTGGGATTGGAATGTGCAAACAAATGAGGTGTTTTTCTCAAGGCAGTGGAAACAAATGTTGGGTTACGAACCGGATGAAATTGAAAATAGACTTGATGAATGGGAGAAACGTGTTCACCCTGATGATTTAGAACTCTGCTATGAAAGTATTCGGAGACATCTTAGTGGAGAGTTTGAAGTCTATGTAAATGAACATAGATTGTTATGTAAGGATGGTACGTATAAATGGATTCTAGATAGGGGGAAAGTGTTGGAGAGATCGGAATCAGGAGAGCCAATCAGACTTATCGGAACGCATACGGATATCACACAACGTAAATTACTTGAGAAGAAGTTGTTGGATACTATTGAAAAGGAAAAAGAATTGAATGATCTGAAGTCTCACTTTCTTTCGACAGCATCTCACGAATTTAGAACGCCATTGTCTTCGATTCTTATGTTGAGTGAAATGTTGCTTTCTTATCAACATAGAATGGATAATGAACAGATCGCTTTAAGATTGCAAAGGATAAAAGAGAATATTATTCATCTGACCAGTATTGTGAATGATGTTTTACAATTGTCGAAGATACAAGAGGGGAGAAGTGCATTCAACCCTTCCGTTGAGAATGTAGTTTCATTATGCAAAGAGATTGTTGATGATTTTAATTCAACTCTATTTAGAAATGGAGGGATCCGGTTTTCTGCAAATCGACAAGAGTTTTTGGTGTGTATTGATCGCAGGATAATTACTCAGTCCATTATTAATTTGTTGTCCAATTCTATAAAATATACGAAAAATAATCCGGATATTTCATTAGAACTAATTGTTGAACCGGATGAATGGGTTGTCTGCGTAAAAGATAATGGCATGGGAATTCCAGAGGTAGATCAAAAACATCTATTCGAACCGTTTTACAGAGCTGGAAATGTAGGGTCGATTCAAGGAAGTGGTTTGGGGTTGAGTATTGTTCTTGAGTCGGTAAGGTTACACTGTGGAAATATTACGTTTAAAAGCGAGTTGTCTAAAGGATCAACTTTCTTTCTACATTTTCCAATCTCATTGAATCTTGATCATAAATCCTGATCTTGATCAATATGTGTTTGTGATATCAATAACCTCAAGTCACCGTGAAAAGAATTTTAATCATCGAAGATGCAGATCAATTAAGAGAGTACATTGCGGAGATCTTAACAATGGAAGGTTTTGAGGTTATGCACACCAATAATGGATTAGAGGGTGTTAGTTTAGCGATTAAATATTTACCCGACCTTATCTTGTGTGATATCCTTATGCTTGGAATTGATGGCTACGATGTGCTCAGATTGATCAAATCGCAGAAAGAACTACTCACGGTACCTCTGATATTTATAATGGCTCTTTCCGAAAGAGATGAATTTAGAAAAGGAATGGATCTAGGTGCTGACGACTATCTTGTAAAGCCCTTTACAGTAGAGGAATTATTAAATGCGATTAATTCCAGAATTCAAAAGCGTCAGTCTGTAGAAAAGGCCTTTATGGAAGAAGTAAAGGAGGTTGAACGTAATCTTAGACGGAAGATAGATGATATTCGATCTGTTAATGAGCATCATAAAGAGATCGTAAAAAGTATATTTGATATCAATATTCAAATTATGAATCATATTAATACTTTGCAGGACAAAACACTAAATGAAGCACTGCTTTCAGTTGAAACACGCTCCACTTTGCAATATTTGATGAGGAGGTTATCCGATGAAATTAGACGAAGCGGATCAGATGAGGTTCAGAAGTCTGTTCTAATTGAATTAAATAATAAAATCAGAAGAAATCCAGGGTTAGTTAGTACATGGACCACGTTTCAGTTGAAATTTAACTTGATTTATCCCGATTTTAATGATAAAATAATGCGTCAATATCCGCACCTCACCCAGCAAGATCTGATTACTATTTCGGCAATGTACATCAATCTGAATACAGAGCAACTCTCTCTTTTGCTTGGAATATCCCCCGATAGTGTGAGAAAATTCAAATATCGATTGAAAAAGAAGCTGGGGTTGAAAAAGGATCAGAGTTTACTTCATTTTATTCATAGTCTTGGGTAGTTGCTTCGTTTTGAGTCTTTGATAAGGCTCAAATTGCTTATAAATTGATAACTACCTAAATTTACATGTGGCCCTCCCGATGGTTTCGGCTTTTATGGCTACCGTGGGGAGGGATTCTTGTTTGTAAATGGTTACTTCAGATTTAAATCGGTGATTGGTTCTTTCTTAGTGTTAAAAATGAATCTTAGTACTAAATCATTCGATTGTAATGAACATTTGTTCATTACAATATGTATTTTTGCTGCATCTATTCCTTATTAATGGATTAATTAAACAATTGTATGCCAAGACCGAAACAGTGTAGAAGAGTGCTTTCTCCCCCATTGATGATGGGGTTTAAGCCGTTTGGTGTGCCTCGATCAATGGTTGAAGAGATTGAGTTGAAATATGACGAATATGAGGTGATCCGATTGCTTGATTACGAGGGAATGCTTCAAGAAGAGGCCGCCGAGAAGATGAATGTATCACGCCCAACGTTGACACGTATCTACGAAAGTGCTCGGAAGACAATTGCTAAAGCTTTTGTAGAGGGTAAGATGATAGTGATTGATGGGGGGAATGTTGACTTTGGAAGAACATGGTATCGTTGTAGGAAGTGTAATCGTTTGGTTGATGGGATGGAGAATCATATACCCTGTAATAATTGCACCAGTTTTGGTAGTGACGAATTACAGAAAATAAACCACGAACAATGATAAAGGTAATTGTATTATCAGATAACAGAGAGGGTGCGACCGGACTTGGTACCGAACACGGGCTGTCGGTCTATGTCGAAACAGATAATCATAAACTGCTATTGGATACAGGAGCTTCCGATCTCTTTCTGCGCAATGCACAGATACTTGGAGTTAATCTCGCGGAGGTTGACTACGTATTTATATCGCATGGACATCGGGATCATATCGGGGGATTACCCTACTTCCTACAGGTAAATGATAAAGCCCAAATTATTCTTTCGCCATTCGCGGTAGCCCGTCGATTTGTCTCAAAGCAGAACGGATGGCATGATATCAGCCTTGATTTTGATCTTTCCAACTATGCGAATCGCTTGTTATTGGTGGAAGGGGCACTGCAAATAGGAGTGGAGATTCGAATATTCTCCAATGTGTCAACTCGATTCAAACGCCCTATAGCCAATAAATTGCTTTTTGCAAGGAATAAAGTGGGGCGACTTATCTCAGACACGTTTACTCACGAGTTGATATTTACACTCACCATACATGATAAGATTTTTGATTTTTCGGGTTGTGCACACAATGGATTGTTGAATATTATTGAGACAGTGACATTGAAATGTGGACAGCCTCCTCATTGGGTGATGGGCGGCTTTCACCTGTTGGACCCGATTAAGGATGCTTTCTTTGAATCTGAACTGGAGATTATTGCTATCGCCGATTATTTGAATAACAATTACCCTGCGACTCAGTTTTTTACAAGTCACTGCACGGGCAATAATATACTCCGTGTTATGAATGATCGAATGAAATCGCAGGTGACTCCGTTTCATAGTGGATACGCATTTCTTGAAACAGATTAAATATAACAAGCGAATAATCAAATTTGACTTAATAATTATAGTAGAGCGATGAATCTAAAAATAGCGATACCCATGGAGAATGGGTTGTTGTGTGGTCATTTTGGTCATTGTCGTTATTTCACGGTGGCCACCGTAAAGAGTAATCAAGTGGTGGAGATTGAAGAGGTTACTCCTCCAGCTCACGAACCAGGAGTCTATCCACGTTGGATTGCTACAATGGGAGTGACTGATGTGATTGTCGGAGGAATCGGGCAGAAGTCGATAGATCTGTTTAACGAGCAAAACGTCAATGCCTATGTGGGAGCTCCGGTAAAAGAAGCTAAAGCTATCATTGATGATTTTCTCGATGGAAAGCTGAATTTAACCGCCAATTACTGCAATCACGACCATGGGCATACTTGTAATCATTGATTTTTAATGACAATGAATAACGAATTCCTACTTAAAGATATATGTAATCGGATCACTCAATATGATAACTTTTGAACATAAATTCAGAGTGGCTTATCTTGATACCGATAAGATGGGAGTGGTTCATCATTCCAATTATGTGAGGTATTACGAGGAGGCCAGGTGGGAGCTTTTTCGTCATATTGGCGTGCCTTATCAGAAGGTAGAGGAGGCAGGGGTGTTGTGTCCGGTAATCAGCATGAAATTTCGTTTTCTCAAAAGCACTCATTACGACGAGATGCTTACGGTGAAAACTACCCTCAAAGCGATTAGAGGGGTCCGTATGTGGTTTACCTACAAGTTATACAACGAGAGCAACGAATTGGTCAATGAGGCCGAAACCGAACTTGCGTTTGTGGCTTCGAATAACTGGAAACCCTGTTTGTTGCCGGATTTCTTGTTGCGTGCGATAACCGACAATGATCATGACAGATATGTAAATAATTTGGTTTAAACGTTTCGCATGGGTTCTTCTTTTCTAATTATTTTTTATTTCAATTGCATTTCCTTTTTTATTGCTAATATTGTGCGGTAAAAATAAACCTAATTGACTATGAATTATGCGCGACTCCTTACAACTGTCTGTTCGTAGCTTTGGAATTAATGATTTGGAATTATTCGGACGGTGGCTTGAAAAGAGACACGTGAAGGATTTCTTTGGTGATCCGCAGATATGGATCAAAGAGGTTTCTTTGAATCTTAGTAGGAATTCCGATTGGATTACCTATTTTATTGTCGAAATAGATGGATCTCCTATGGGATTCTTTCAGTATTATGACACCTCCAAAGCTCCTGATGGGGTTTGGTCTGACACCCCCGATCGAACCGCGGGGATAGATTATTTGATCGGTGATGAACAATATTTAGGTAAAGGAGTCGGATCTGAAATAATCCGGACGATTGTGCTGATGATTAAAGAATTGGGATGGTATCGCTATCTTATAGCCGATCCCGATCCCAGTAATGTCTCTTCGATTGAGGTGTTGAAACGCAATGGGTTTATTCTTCAAAACAACGGATTGTATATGCTCGATTTGTAGTAGTTAGATTAGATTGGTGAGGTTTTCTTCATAATCCGGATGGATCATGCTATTATCTCTCCAGTAGATCTGTCAATAGATTCTTGCAACCGTCCTCAAGCAGGTCGAGAACATGTTCAAATCCGGCTGCCCCTCCGTAGTAGGGATCAGGTACGTGGTCGTCGGGGTAATTGCGGCAGTAGTCCACCATTCGTACAATCTTTTGGGTAGATTCTACATCGGGAGCCAACCGATTTAGATTCGAATAGTTGGCATCGTCCATTGCCAGTATCAAGTCAAACTCTTCGAAATCGGCACGCCGCACCGGACGCGAGTGGTGAGTCAATCGATATCCTCGTTTGGCCGCGTGTTGCCTCATGCGCGTGTCGGGAAGTTCTCCCGCATGTCCACCATATGTTCCGGCTGAATCAACTACAAACCTCTCCTCCAATCCTTTTTCGGCTATCAAATGTTCCATGATGCCATGCGCTGCCGGAGAGCGACAGATGTTTCCCAAGCAAACGAACAATATACGGTAAACAGATCCTTTTTCCTTTGTTGCCATACGCTATATTCTATTGTGTGATTTGTCGCGAAATACTCCGCAATACAAATATACAAGAGAATTGCCAATAAACCATCATAGAGAAGGGGGAAAGGAATCGTTTAGGAGATTGTTGATTCGTTAAGGCGTTTATTCGTTGAGGCGAGGAAAGAAAAATGGTGAATCGTTGAGGCGAGAAGAATGGTGAATCGTGTAATCGGTGAATCGTGTAGGAGATTGTTGGTTCGTTAAGTTGTTAAGGCGTGGAGGCGAGGAAAGAAAAATGGCGAATCGTGTAA
>JBKEBB010000051.1:0-5149 GCA_047972845.1 Bacteroidales bacterium | reverse complement strand
TGAGAGATAGGTCGGTTTATCGTTGATCAATACATTTACTCCTGATTTGCCGTGCAAATAGACCGATCCATCATCGCGAATGATTACTCCCGGCAGTTTGCTCAAAACATCCAACGCGTTTCCTTGAAGTCCCAGCGGAGAGATGCCTAAGTTTACTACCGTTTTACCGGCCTCCACTTGTATCTGATTTTTATTACCAAGCACTACTATCTCTTTTAACTGCTCAATATTCTCGTCCATCACAATATCGACCTTTGTTTTCTCAGAAAGCGTAATGGATTGGTATTTCTTCTTGAATCCGATCATTGAGAATTCTATCAAATACTCTTGTTTATTTAGTTCGGCAATCTTAAAACACCCATCGTCCTGAGTAACTTCTCCAGAAATAAAAATGGAATCAGAGGGGTTTAATACCATAACGGTCACACCTTGTAGTGGAGCGGATTTTGAGTCTGTAATTTTTCCTTCCAAAACGGTTTGAGCAATTACATTACTAACACACGAAATAGCGAGACATAGAAACGAAACACTCTTTATAAGCAAATTCATTTTAATTGATAATTGGTGAATGATTCGACAAAACTACAGTCGTGATACTCCCCGTTCAATTTTATGTGACCAATGGTCGGATTCTTTTGACGAACGGAATAATTGTTTACAATAAGAGGAGCCATTCCCTTTGTTTCAGTAGGTCTATTTCTTCTGTTGACATCTGAATTGTTTCGAGGACGATTTGTCTATACTTTGGTATAAACGATAAACATTAATCGTTGTAGTGTGTTATTAATTTAGATATCATACAAATAAATCAGAGTATAAACGGAAGAATCGGTGGTTTGCCATAGATGTTCCTAATGAATAAGAAAATTCGAATATAAAAAGATAATACATTAAAAAAGAGAAGAAAATGAGTGAGATTATCAATAACTCCGAGAAGAGAAAAGAGTTGCTTAAGCATCTTATTTTGCAATTACATGAGGGGGAAGCTCCAGAACAGGTCAAGTCACGTTTAATTGAGTTATTACGTTCGGTGCCCTACAATGATGTGGTAGAGGTAGAGCAAGAATTGATTTCTGAAGGCCTTCCAGAGGAAGAGGTGTTGCGTCTTTGCGATATACACACCGCCGTGCTTGATGGAAGCATAGATACCTCTACTGCTCAAAAGGTACCGGAGGGTCATCCTGTTGATACCTTTATTAAGGAGAATAGGGAGTTGGAAAACCGGATCGCGCGTGTTAAAGCAATCTTTATGTCTTTGAGAGGAGTGAGTGAAGATCAGGTAGCTGATACGATAATGCGCCTACGAACCATTTTCAATGAATTGTCTGATGTAGATAAACATTATCTGCGCAAAGAATACCTACTATTCCCATTTTTAGAAAAAGCAGGCATAACAGGACCTCCTAAAGTGATGTGGGGAAAGCACGATGAAACCCGTGAATTATTGAAAGCTGCCCATGAAGTACTTCAGAGTAATCTTACCAAAGAAAATCTTATTACCGTTAGTTCGTTGGTTCTAAATCCTGTTTTGGATGCTATCGAAGGAATGATTATGAAAGAAGAAGAGATACTTCTTCCTATGAGTTTGGATACCCTTAAAGACAAGGATTGGCTTCAGATTTATACAGAGACTCCTATATATGGCTTCTGTCTGTATGACCCCAAGGCGGAATGGCAACCCGAAGGGACCAATCAAGAGAGTCCGACCTTCCTTCCGGGAAGTGGGATAACTCTTTCATCCGGAAGCTTTGATTTAAGCGAACTGGAGGCTTTGTTTGTTACCTTGCCCGTTGATATTACATATGTGGATAAGAACGACAAGGTGAAATTCTTCTCACATAGTCCGAATCGAGTATTTGAACGTAATAGATCAATTATCGGAAGAGATGTTCGGATGTGCCATCCTCCCCACAGTGTGCATATTGTAGAGCAAATTATCAGTGACTTTAAGAGTGGAAAAGAAAACAAGGCGGCGTTTTGGATTTCCAATTTCAAAGGAAGGTTTGTATATATTGAATATACAGCGCTTCGAGGGAAAAACAATGAGTATCTCGGCGTGATTGAAACTACCCAAGATATTACCGCACTACGTCGGTTGGAAGGAGATCAACGACTTCTCTCATATTCAAAATAGAGAAATAGGATGGGCATTGATTTGCAAACCAAGATCGCTGCGTTGTTGGATGAGTATCCCCAATTGGAAGGAACATTGATGGCGTTGTCTCCGGCTTTCTCCAAATTGCAGAATCCGGTATTGAGACGGACAGTGGCAAAAGTCGCAACGTTGCAACAAGCCGCTCAGATAGCCGGAATCTCTCCTGCGGAGATGGTTCAATCACTCCGCAAAGCTGCTGGATTAACAGATAAAGAGGTTGAAAGTTTGGATGGAGATAGCGAATCAGAACCTCAACCCAACTGGTTTGACGAGGACAAAATTACAATACGGTTTGATGCTACCCCTTTACTCGATGGGGGAAATAGTCCGATGCAGGAGATCCTTCGCATCTCGAAAGAACTTGGCAGTGGAGATGTTTTAGAACTAAAGGTTCCTTTTAAACCTGTCCCGATAATGGATCTATTAGAATCGAAAGGATTTGATGCGTGGTATCGTGACGGGAAAGCCTATTTTATTAAATCGAATAGATAGTGTTGTTATTTGGATCTACCTATTCATATTAAATGAGGGATGAAGACTCTTTTTCGGAGAGATTCATCCCTTACTTATGTCGTAAAGCGTGGCAGTAACGTTGTAATTTATTGGATCGAGTCTTTTTGAAAATGCATATAGTCTTTTGGATCGGTCCACGAGCCTCCCCATATCCATCCGTATTCTTGAAATTTAATAACTAATGGATGGTCTGCAGTCAGCGTCTGCGGATTTTCGATATTGTATTGGGCTTTTTCCGGTATGATTGTTCCTGACAGATTGACGTAGGGATTTGAGAATGGATTGAAATCAATGGCTTTTCCAAAAGAGTGGAGTGAGAGCGAATTATTTCCTCCGGCCTTTGGACGATAATGAAAGGAGTAGGTGTTGTTCCAATCAGCCATGGTTGTTCCATTGTTAGGAAGATCGAACCGGATAGGTATAACCATCTCAACCGGATATTTAATCTTCTCGATGTAATCGAAAAGAGAGATCACCTCTTCTTTCAGGCTGGAATCTACTATAATTTGTCCTTGATGCAGTAATCCATCGGTTGAATAATAGCGAACGGAGACAATCACCAGACGTTTGATAACCTCTTCAGGAGCCGAAGTCCCTTCAAGTGCTTTCTCAAGAGTAATATCCGAATCAATAATTTGCGCTTGCATTGGAATCGTCATTACACAGACAATCATCGTTACGACGAATCGAATGAGTTGTTTGAACTTAATAGACAACATAAGGCGTCAGTTTTTGAATGGTTATACTATCGAATTGCTCCAACAAAGATAACTCAGAGAGTGATCTGATTTTTGATTTTCTTCTAAATTGGTCGATGGCACGAGCTCTATCATATCCGATATAAGGATGCGTACAAAGCAGAGCAAAAGAGACTGTGTTTATGTGTATTGGTTGAATAGCAGACGAATTAACGGTAAACCAATGTGCGATTTGATCATATACTCCCTCTCGAAGTCGCTTTATCTCCTTGAGTTGATCAACAGACATATACCCTCCTAATTTATCTCCATAATCAACGATTAATTTGGCATAGTATGTTCCTATTCCGGGGATTTTCTGCAAGGTTATCGTATCAGTATTATTCAGATCGATGATCGTGTCATTTTGAAATTTGTGAGTAATAACGTGAGTGTGTATGATTCGTTTTGAATCATAATTCAGCGAGTCTTTCGGTTCTCTCTTTCTGGGGATCCTGATATAGGTCCGCAATTGATCAAACTCAGAAGAGGAGAGTCCATATATCTTAGCCATGTCCTCCGCTTTGTAGAAACGACCTTCTTTTGATCGATATGCAATCAAATTGTGGGCTACTCTGGATGAGAGACCTAATTTGATCAATCCGAACGAGTCGATTGTATTTGGGTCGAACGAAAAGGGGATGAGGTCTTTTTTTGTTTCTTCGATTTCCCTTTTCGTTTCGTACGTCTTTTTGAAATGATTGGATGGTTGCTTTTCTTTCAATTGTTGAATCTCGTCATTGAGACGGAGAATCTCTCTTCTTTTTTGCTCTTGATCCGTCAGGTAAAACTTGATTCCAAGTAGAACGACAACAATTGCTATAATTAGATAGATTCCCTGTTTCTCACGTGAAGAAAAAGCCAACCAATCTTTCCACATCAACTAAATAGTTTCAACAATCCAAGTTCGTTTAAGAATATCAAACCAATTGCAATCGGAGCAAAATAGCGTAGAAGAAATACATATATAGAGAACAGACGGAACGCAACCGTACCCTGATTGGTCAATTCGTCTCTCAACGTATTTTTTTCAACATACCATCCGACAAATATGGATATCAGCATTCCTCCTAAGGGTAATAATATGTTTGAAGCGGTAAAATCAAACAGATCGAATAGATTTTTGCCAAATAATCCAAAACTGTTGGTATTACTCAATGAGAGTGAGCATAGAATCGAAAGTACGATGACAATAAAGAAGATATACATGGTGGCTTTTCGTCTTGATACATTGAACTCTTCATGGATATATGCAGTGATAACTTCGCTAAGAGAAATGGTTGACGTCAACGCGGCTATAACCAACAAAACAAAGAAGGCAATGGAGAAGAAATATCCTCCGGCCATTTGACTAAACACGTTTGGCAGGGTGATAAATACTAATTGAGGTCCGGCAGATGGTGCTATTCCAAATGAGAATACTGCAGGAAAAATAATAACCCCGGCAAGAAGAGCAATGATTGTATCCAGACCTCCTACAATGAGCGAGGTGCGAACCAAATCTGTTTTGCGAGAGAAGTAGGATGAGTAGGTGATTAAGCATCCCATGCCGACACTCAGCGAGAAGAATGCTTGTCCCATCGCACTTAGGATCACCTTACTGGTGATTTTAGAGAAATCGGGTTTAAATAAGAACTCCAATCCGGCTTTTGCTCCCGGCATAGTAATGGAGCGAATACTCATTACAATGATCAAAACAAAGAGAACGGGCATCAATATGTTTGAGGCCTTTTCGATCCCGTTT
>JBKEBB010000030.1:0-3549 GCA_047972845.1 Bacteroidales bacterium | reverse complement strand
GATTCCCAAGATTCCATGCCAAACGAATTCCACCCACATAAAATGGTTGAAACTCATTTTTCAACATATTCAGTCCGGGTCTCCCATAACCTCCCTGAACAAAAAAGTTGAATCGAGGCATATTCTTAGATTGGATCACATCTCTTTTTCCTTCAGCCAATCGAATCTGCGCGTTGAAGAGTTCCAACTCGGGACGATTTACCTCTGATGAAAACTCCATATTCAATACGGTCGGAATAACGAGCGACGAGTCAATTGTTTTCCCGACCACCGCGCTTAGCATTTGAATAAATGCTTCTCTATTTTTACGCAACTCGATTGATTGTTGCTTTAAAGTAAGGAGATTTACACGGATAAGATCCAAGTCGGCCGATGTTGCGATTCCTCCTTCTATGTATTTTTCTATTTTCTCCGCTTGAATACGTAGATCATTACTCATCGTCTCGTTTAATAATAACTGCTCATCAAACAGTAAAATGGAAAAGAAGAGTTGATTGACCCGATCCTTAAGCGCATAGAGTTCAACATCCGTTTGTTTGAGTTGCATATCAGACGACAACCGTGTTATTTCCTGTTGAGAACGGATACTCCCGCCATCCCAAATAGACTGGGAAACATCCACCATAAGTTGGTATTGATCTTTTGACAATGGATCGATACTCACCCCTTGAAGGAGACTGGGGGGAATTGGCATTTTTGTCACTTCAGACTGATAAGTGGCTTTTCCGGTTAGAGAAATCTGAGGAAGATAGCCTTTCGATGCGTTCGTTAAGGTGTAGTGTTCGGATTGTCGAATCAAATCGTATTGTTTGATCGATGGATAGTTCTCTTTTGCCAATTGATAGCATTGCTCAATTGTAATTTGTGAGTAAGAAACTATTGAATTAGTTAATACTAATGATACCAGTATTATATATCTATTTATTGCAATCATATATATTTGTATTTACTTTGATATATACTTCATTACTATAGTAACATTTTCTTTTTTTCGATGCTCTATAATCTCAGATAAGGTAGTAAACCCCGGATAATTAAATGTCATTATTACGGGAGAGAGAATAAAAACAGAAACATTCAGTGAAACAATCGTCAGCAAAAGATCAAATGGATTGATCGGAGCGATTCTTCCCTCACGGATCTCATTATTTACCTCTGATGTGAATTTATTAAGTACTCCCGACATAACACCTCCGAGTATCCTTCGTGCCCGTTCCGTAGATTTTGGATTCGATAGTAATTCGGACATAATAAAAAGGGGTAACTGCGGATTTCTGGATAAGAAATCAATGTGGGTACGAATTGCATGGGCAATCTTTTCTTCAAAAGTTATTTGTTGGCCCATTCCATAAATAAATGACTCTGCCAGCTCCTTCAATTTCGATTCAAAAATAATGGTAAACAGGTTTTCTTTTGTTCGATAATAGTAATGAAGCATGGCATGGGTGACCCCCGCTCGTTTTGCTATTTCGGTTGTTTTAGTGGCATCAAATCCCTTTTGCATAAATATTTCCGTTGCCGAACTCAATATGCTCTCCTGAGTGGATTGTATCTCTTTTTCTTCCATGGAATTGGTAATAACAGTTTTGTTTAACAGAATTGTTAGACAGCACAAAGTTGTAATTAATTCTGACAAAATACAGAATAGTTAGCGTTAAAAAACAAGAATGTTCCAAATCATATAAATACAATTGACACACAAACAACTTACAACGAAAAACCAATGGTGGCAAAAAGGGATATACGTTTGAATTAAAAGGAGCATACGTTTTAGTCATAAGGTTTACTCATTTTACTAAAAAGGTTAGGTCGTTTTTGTTTGCACATCATATACAGAAGATATACTCTACAAACAGCTAAATAATAGCCAAAAAGAGATTATAGTATTTTGTAAACAAATAATTAATATTTCTATCAATTCAATATTATAATAGGCATAAAAAGAGCAATATTAAAATGGATAGACATCGTTTTTGACAAAGATTCATTGATAGATATCATTCGTATTACTGGAAAAGAGTATATTTGTCAACCGTTAACCAAATAATGAAACGCGGAGAAAATTCATGAACGCCATTTATCATTACAAACTATATGACTATTAATCGATTCTTCATTGCGGTACTACTTACATTTACTACCGCATTGACCAATGCGCAAGAGAGCGCAATCAAAAAGATCATTGAGATGCACCATTCAGACAACCAATGTATGCACCATCTCGATATTTTGTCTAACCGATTTGGGGGACGTATGGCCGGCTCCGATGCATACAACAATGCAGTGGAATGGGCGGCTCGTGAGTTCAGAAAATGGGGTTATGAAGTGACTATTGAGGAAGCCGGATCAGTTCCTGTTGGGTATAATAGAGGTCCTTGGTCGGGAAAACTACTGGCAGAAAATGGCATGACATTGAATTTTACTACACCTTCGTGGACCTCAGGAACAAAAGGATTACAGCGAGGACATGTGGTTGTAGAACCTAAAACACGTGATCAGTTCAACCGTATGAAAGGTCATTTGAAAGGCGCATGGGTACTGATAAGTGGGAAAAACACAGGATTTGCGATCGATTGGAGCGATAAGGCCGATTCTGTACGCGCATCTGTCATTGCCTATAATGACAGTATTGGTAAAATTAATAATGAAATAAGAGCCAATAATCGCCGAAACAGAACAAATGACACGCTTTTGACACTGCGTGACGAGCCTGCTCTTTTCTATAAGGAGATGCGTGAGGCTGGGATTCTTGGCATAATACAAGCTTCATCCGTACCTATTCGTACTTTGTATGACAGAAAGGTGGTGAAGGACACTACGATGACTTTCGATGCTCTTCCAACTACATGCGACATAAAACTGGACGAACATCAATATGAAATAATCCGTCAAATGGCACTCGAGCGCCGTAGTTTCATGCTTGAGTTTGACATTCGAAATTTCTTCAAATTAGGACCTGTAAAATACCATTCTGTTGTTGCTACGATGAAAGGAACACAGAAACCGGATGAATATGTAATGGTGAGCGGCCACTTGGACGCACTCGACATAGCTACCGGGGGAGTTGATTGTGGTAATGGTGTGTCTGTAACCATGGAAGCGGCAAGAATGATCGCACTCAGTGGGGCAAAACCCAAACGTTCGATGCAGTTTGTCCTTTTCGCGGCTGAAGAGTTGGGATTACTGGGTGCCTCTGCCTATACAAATACACACCCTCAACGTTTACCTAAAATTTCTAACCTGTTTAACCGCGATGGAGGACCGTTAGCTACAGTGGGAGTGACAGTTCCTCCTGTCGTGTATGATGATTTTGTAAAGATATGCGAACCTGTGAAGCAAATAGATCCTGAATATCCTTTCACTGTAACGAAAGGAGAGCCTTACGTTAAACCTACTCAGGCAGGTGGACAAGATGGAACTGTTTTTGCCATGAAGGGAGTACCTACGGTATCGTTCAATCAAGAAGATTTTAAAGGTTACAACTTCGATTACAATGAAATTTGGCATACTGATAGGGATTTATACAACAAGGCAATTCCTGAATACCAA
>JBKEBB010000367.1:0-5578 GCA_047972845.1 Bacteroidales bacterium | reverse complement strand
TAACGTTCGTCATAATTGATCTCTATATCTATAATACGCAACGATCTGTTGTTAGGTTGCAATTGAATAATTAATAATAGAAAAATATCGTATTTAAATATGTGATAGGTTGTTGTGTTTATTTTCCGGCACTACTGATACCCGAGTCAGAACCTTCATTTTGAAGGCGTTTTCCTGTCGATTTATATTTCCTGCCAAAGTCAAGATTGTATGTGGCAGTTATGAAAAATAAACGGGAAGATTCCTTAAAGCGTAATGCTTGCTTGTAAGATGCATGAGCGGACCAGTTTTCGTTGTGTTCGCTGAAGTTATCCACAAACGGATTGATCACATGGGCTCCGACTGTGAATTTGTCGTGTTTATAGGTCACGCCTATTATGTGCAGATTCCCGTTTCCAAAGAGGGTCTCTCCTCTGAAAAAGTTACGACTGTTGAACCACTCTCCGCTGAGAATGAATTTATCCAGTTGATACGTTGCCGACAGATTATAATACCAGTTCGTAAAGCGATGGTTGTAGTTTCTCCCGTTGCTTAGGAAGTGGTCTATTCCGTTGGTGAATTGTAAGTTTAGCTTCCCGTCAAACGGAGTGGCGCGCAATGTAAGCTCTCCGTTTATTTGCTGATAGTCGGGTTGGTTGTAGAAGGTTTTTACAAACAGATTGTTTTCAACAAACTTCTCTTCCATCACCGCGTCGGGGCTATAGGCATAGTTGCCTGATAATATTCCGGTAAACCAGCTTTTCTTGAATTCGTAGTTGAGGGCAATGCGATAGGTGGTATATGGCTTTAGGTTCGGATTTCCTCTCTGTATTTGAAGGGAGTCGATCCGTTGATCCACATCGCTCAATTCCGTTAATGATGGAGTATTGTTCCATCCGTCACCTTTCAGTCGAATATATTGGTTTTCTGATATGTTGTATTGAAGTGTAAAGGTTGGGCGTAGAGTGTATCGTTCATACCCTTTATCATTTCCTTGACCATACCAATTGCGCGACAGTCCTGCTCCTCCCGCGTAGGTAAACTTACCTGTCTTTCCTTTCCATTCTCCGTATATATAACTGTCTGCTTGCTTCATTTTCGAAATATGAGGAATGTTTCCCGAGAACTGGTTTTCAGTCCATCCTTGCGTGTGTTTTACTCCTGCGCTTAACACTCCTGCTTTGAATTGCTTTTCATAAATACCTTCACCAACCAATGAGTAGTTGCCTCCGTCAATTCGTGTTAGAATATCGGTGATATCGGTATTGTTTTGTCGTTCAATATAGTTTCTTTGCGAATATTGATTGTTGTATCGTCCGACAACATTAAAAAAGAGCGTTTGATTCTTGGGGAGTTTCTGTTCGTAGTATAAGTCTATTGATGGCCCTGAGCCCCCTCTTCCGTTCTTGTCCCACATTTCAACCTTGTTTTGAGGAGTGTTCACGTTATACAGCATGCTGTGGTAGTCAATCATCGGAAACATGTTTGAATAGTAGCGCAAAGAGGCGTTGAAGGTACTTTTGTCGTTAGGCTGGTAGTTGTAGGTTGCTTGCGCGTATTGATTGTCTTGCTTCACACGTCCCGGCAGACCATCCTCCGTGCGTTGCAGCACCGATCCATCCGGATAGTTGTAGGTCTCAAGATTGTCTCTCCACATGTGGAAGAAATTTTGATATTTGTATCGATACGAGGCCGAGAATTCACTCTTTTTGTAGTTCACTTTACCCGAAATCATATCTGTTCCTAACCCCGCGTTCACTGAATTCATCAAGTTAAGATTGATGTTTCCTCCCGATTCACGGCGTTTGACAATATAATCCAACACCACCGACGCGTTTCCATAACGTAGCGAAGGGTTGTCGTGGTATTCAACTCGGATTATGTCGTCCGGACGTAGTGCTTTAATCTCTTCCGGATTTACAATTACTCCGTTGATTCTCAATTGAAGTTCTCCGCTGTCTGTGGCCTTTAGTTCATCGTTCAGCGCATTGTATTGTACCTTGGGTATTGCCATTTGGCGGATGATATCAACCCCGTTTGTCGATGCCTTTTTCTCTCTTTCGGTTGGAAACATCAACTTTCGATCAACTCGTGTAGTGGTGTTGGACGCTGTAACGGTTACTCCTTCCAATCTTTGGGCAGCCTCATTCAGCTTGATTGTACCCAAATCTGTGTTTGTTGAGAGTTGAGACAACTCCATTTCGCTTGGCTCATATCCGACCATTGATACTTTCAACTTGTAGGAGCCCGACTTTACTTTTTCAATGCCGAACGATCCGTCTGTATTTGTTGTTGTGCCGGTTACGATCGCGGTGTCGTTTGTGGATAGAGTAACGGTCGCATATTCGATTGGTTCTCCGTTTACCCCATCTTTTATATTGCCTTTAATCGTTAAACTTTGTGCAATAGAGAGGAGGGGGAACATGCAAAGGCATATTCATTTAAATATTTTTTTCATTACGAGTTTGTTTGTTTAAGTCAGATTAGGCGATTCTTTTTTTCTGTTCTGAGCTCTACAGATTTGATTGTCGACAATTGCCGGGGGCTGCCCTTCTTTAAGCATAACCCCCGTGTATAATACGTATTTTCTATTGGTAAGGTTGCAGTGGGATGAAAAAAAGATTTGTTCAGATGAGATAGGATGCTCTATTAATTACTTCTTATCCATTGGTTTGACAGTTCCGAGTCCTCCTATGTTTTTAACCACTTTTTTTGGATTTCCTCCATAGACCACACCTCCAATACCTCCAACATTGGCTACCAGACTTTCAGTGGCATTCACGATGATTAATCCGACTCCTGCATTGTTACACTCTACTTTTTCTGCCATTACATGTTCGAAATTCACCAAACCCATTCCTGAATTGCTGATCGAAACATTTTTTGCTTCTCCTTCCACCTCTACTGATGCCATTCCAGCAACGTTAATAGTGATTTGCTTGGATTTTGCTTTCGATATTTTCACGTTTCCCATTCCTGTAACACTTCCGGTAAATTGATTTTCGTCGGTAGGAACATTCAATTGAGCCGAATTAAATCCTGTAAGTGCAAGTAATTTCACTGCACCGGGCATAGTCACCGTCGCATGAACATCCTCAAAATTGATATTCTTGCGAGATGTTTTTATCGTTAATTTGTTGTTTTCTACATCCACAGTAATCAGCGAAAGAAACTTCTCATCTCCGGAAAGAGTGATTTGGTGTGTATATCCGTATATCACCTCTAATTCGATTGGAGCATTGATCTCAATTTGATTGAAGGCACTTAGTTTGATCTCTTTGGACGTGTTTACTCCACTTCCTTTGATTTTCTCATCGTTCTTCGCGTAGAGCGTGCATATTGATAGTACAATTGTTATGGCTAAAAGAATTGTCTTTTTCATATTGTTTGTTGTTTTGAGTTTTGATAATGTTGTTTTTTAAGAGAGAGCCGTGAGCCTGCCATCCCGGCAGTCCCAGCGGCACCTATTTATCAAGCGGCAGGGATCAGTACGTGGGATTCTTGTAGAATCTGAAAAGCAAAGACTCCTGTAAAGATCGCACCTGCCAACCACACAATGAACAGAATCCATCCCAATGTTTTACTGATCGGTCTCAGTTTGAATACACGTTGTACCACGACATATATTAGTGTAAGAAGAGGGATGCCAACAACGGTTACCATGGCAATAATTGTTCGAGCAATATTGATTGGGTTAAAGAATGTGTCAACCATCCAATGAGGATGCCAACCATATTGAAAGAGATCAAATCCAAAAGCCACCGGTTTGAACAGCAAGGCGATTGCTCCAACTGTCAATCCAATGATCATAGGGATAAGTATAACTGCACCGATGCATCCCAAACATCCTCCCAAACAACCGAATACTAACTTGAATATGGCTGAGAAGACCTCACCGAAGAAATTGAATATTCGTTGAAAAAAATTTGGCGACTGAGCAATAGCTCCTTCAACAACATCGCTTCCCTTATCAATACCTGTTTGTACATGACGTTTGATATTCTCTACCGTGGGCTCAATTCCTTTCAATTCCAACTTTTGGGCTGAAGTAACTGCCAGTGGAGTGATGATCCACAGTAAGAGATATAGTACAAGGCTTCCACCCCATAAGAACAGCATAAGAACAAACAAGATACGGAAGATAGTAACATCTACATTGAAATATTCTCCCAAACCACTACACACTCCACCAATCATTTTAGATTCGCTGTTTCGATAAAGTCTTCGGCGGCGAGAAGGATTTGTATCTGCTTTTAATTGGTCCGCTTTACATCTTGGAATAATGATCCACATGATCAGATAGAGTAGAATACTCATTCCTCCAAATATAGCGAATATAACAAACAGCGTACGTATCATCGCTACATCCAGTGATAAGTGATCTGCTAAACCACTACAAACGCCACCGATAACCTTGTCTTTCATATTGCGACACAGCTTTTCCGGTTTTCGTGGTTGAGGTTGCGCCGCAGGTTCGGCAGGTTGTTCCTCCTCTTCATGTTCGATCTCGAAATCTTCCGGATGTCCCAGCGTGGCAACAATCTCGTTCACTTCTTTGATTGTCATTACCTGTAATCCTCCAAATCGGATTCGCTCGCTGAATAGTTCCGCAATGCGTGCTTCAATGTCGGCAAGAATGTCTTCGCTTCCCTTCTCCGAGGATAAATGAACTTTAAGGCTTTCCAGGTAATCGTTTAATTGGATGTAGGCATCTTCGTCGATTTGATATACACATCCGTTCAGATTGATTGTTAAACTCTTTTTCATATTCTTTTTTGTTAATAGTTTACGTAGGTGCTAAGGTGTTTGTGATAATTTAATAGATCAATTTTAGATGTGTGATCACACTTGTTGGTCGTCCGCTTTTCTGTTTCTCAGGTACTCTACTACGGAGTTTAGCTCGTTCCATGAAGTTTCCAATTCGTTTAAGACAGTCATTCCCTTTTCAGTTAGCAGGTAGTACTTTCTTGGTGGGCCTTGGGTTGACTCAACCCATTCATAAGAGAGCAAGTCGGTGTTTTTCAATCGAGTCAATAATGGGTATAGAGTTCCCTCTACAACAATCAGTTTCCCATCTTTCAACTCCTGAATTATATCCGACGCATACGCTTTTCGATTGCGTAGAATAAGAAGAATGCAATACTCCAGTATTCCCTTCTTCATCTGTGATTTTACATTTTCCACATTCATAATCTATGTCATTATAAGTAAAACATACTATTTGGTTGTGCAAATATATATGTACTAGATAGTACCTTGTATCACATAGTACTAATATTTATAGTTGTTTAACAAAAGGTTGTGTGCGATAAATATCTAATAGCGTATTTAATATATTGTATATCAGATTATAATCTGCTATTCGTGAAGATTCTGTTTTCAGCGTAAATTCTTGTTTTCCGACAGAATAATTGTCATAAGTTGTACTATAAAGTTGTGTCTTGATAGGTATAAGAGGAGCCATTCTTGATTTTAAACTAGGGGTGGTCGAAAGAAAAAGGAAAAACGTCTGCGAATATAAATAATAAAAAAAGTGGCAAGTTATCAACAGGTTTGATCCTATATTGTTGATAATTAAATTCATATACATTATAATCAA
>JBKEBB010000278.1:0-1872 GCA_047972845.1 Bacteroidales bacterium | reverse complement strand
ATACAGACTCAACCTCCTTCGATTATATATTAGCTCAAGTTGTCAACTCAACTATATCAAGAAATCAGAATTATATTACCATAAACAAAGGAAGAGTCGAGGGTATAAGGGAAGAGATGGGAGTAGTAGACCATAACGGAATCATAGGGATCGTTGAGCGAGTATCTGACCATTTCGCAGTGGTTCTTCCCATTCTGAATACCAAACTCAGAATCAGCTGTAAGGTACTCGGAAGTGACTACTTTGGATCTCTTGTATGGGATGGCGTGGACCCTCAAATAGCTATCCTTGAAGAGTTGCCCCGCCATGTAAATTTTGTTACAAATGACACAATCGTAACAAGTGGCTATTCGGCAGTTTTTCCAGCTGGATTGATGGTCGGGCAAATTTTAGAACAACAGAAGGCGAAGAACGACAACTTCTATTCGCTCAAAATAAAGCTCGCATCTGACTTCACTCGCCTCAACTCTGTTAGAATTATCCTCAACAATAAACAGCAAGAACAACATCAATTAGAAAGCAGGATATTACAAGATGATTAATACGATTGCAAAATATACTTTCTGGATACTGTTCTATATACTTGTCCAAACGCTTATAATCAACAATATCAATCTTTGGGGTATTGCCGCTCCTCAACTCTATATCTATACCCTGCTGATACTTCCTACCACGTTGTCGCGAAACCTATTGTTGACAATCGGATTTCTGGTGGGATTAACAATTGATATCTTTTGTAACACTCTTGGCATGCATACTCTTGCCATTATCACCGCGGCTTTTCTTCAGAAGCCTATATTGTCGCTGTTTCACAAAAGAGGAGTGGAGGTGGAGGAGTACTCCATTCGAACATTGGGAGTAAGTAGCTATATGAAGTTTTGTTCCCTTTTTGTTCTAACTCATCATTTGTTGTTATTTACAATTGAATATTTCTCCATTTTCAATTTCTATCTACTATTTTTCAAAGGAATCGCCTCCGCCATTGTAACCACATTACTAATCTTCTTAATTGAAAACTTAAAACTTTCATTAGGTGATTAACGATTACAAATACTACAAAAGACAATATTTCATTATAGGTGGAATTATCATTGTTCTACTGATATACATCATCCGTCTTTTTTTTCTGCAAATTGTAAGTGAAGATTACAAACGATTTGCAGACAGTAACGCGTTTCTAAAAAAAACACTCTATCCATCTCGTGGATTGATGTATGACCGAAATGGTAAGCTTCTCGTTTATAACCAACCGGCATACGATGTGATGCTAATCATGAGAGAGATCCGGGATTTCGACACAATCGACTTTTGCAATACCCTGGGAATAACAAAAGAGCAGTTTGATAAACGAATAGAGGAAATAAAAGATCGCCGTCTCAATCCCGGCTACTCATCTTATACTCCACAAGAATTTACTACACAATTATCGGCTATTGAATACGGAGCGCTCCAAGAGAAACTATATCGTTTCCCGGGGTTTTACATTCAAAACCGCACCGTACGTCAGTACTCCTACAATTCAGCGGCTCTAATACTTGGTAACATTGGAGAAGTATCACCCAAAGATATCCAAGACGATCCATACTATGCGCTGAGAGACATCTCGGGTCGTTTTGGAATTGAGAAATCATATGAACATGTTTTGCGAGGAGAAAAGGGGGTTGAGATCCTCTTGAGGGATGCTAATGGACGCATAAAAGGAAAATATGAAGAGGGCGAGTTTGACCTATCGCCTATCTCGGGGAAGAATCTAAAGCTTACCCTGGACATCGATTTACAGCAGTACGGAGAGATGGTGATGGCAAACAAGATTGGAGCAGTTGTGGCCATCGAACCCTCAACCGGTGAGATCTTGGCAATGGTAGCAAGTCC
>JBKEBB010000269.1:0-18393 GCA_047972845.1 Bacteroidales bacterium | reverse complement strand
CGCGTCTCTATACATCCCATCGTGGCATGCCCGATCCGTACAGACGCGGCATGCGGAATCCGTACAGACGCGGCATGCCACGTCTCTACTACGAATATCCCCATCAATACACACGATGGCATGAATATGATTGGGCATCACTACGAATAATGGAATTTCGGCATAGGGATTATGGGCAGGCGATTATTCAATGGTATGGGTTACAAACCGACCAATGTCCGACAGATTCATTTCGCCATTTTCTATTTCTCCCAAATAATGGATACGATCAGCCGTGCATATCGTTATAAAATAGATTCCCCCATTGTAATCATGCCAATCGGCACGCGCCGACGCTATCCGGTACCGATTACGAAACAAGCCATCCCCCATATTCCCGTTGTTTTTTCAATTATCGCATTAATATTCTGATACATATCAAATTTTATTCGATTCCATTTTGTACAGACGTGGCATGCCGCGTCTCTCCTGATTTCCAATACGCCGCATTCCGCCTCGTACAGACGTGGCACGCCTCGTCTCTCCTCATATCCGCTCCCAATTCAATACTAAATCCACAAACAAAGATAAAAAATCCGCACAAAAAAAGGAATATACCTTTCACCCAAAACGTATATTCCTTTCCATCCAGACGTATAAACCTTTTAATCAAAAGAAGCCGTCGTATTTTCAGACACCGATAATCGTTTTATTTCCCATATTTCCGTTGTTGTTTCAATTATTGCATTAATATTCCATATAGACGTGGCACGCCAGATCAGTACAGACGTGGCATGCCGCGTCTCTACGAATACCCATCCCATCGCGACCGATTTCCCGCACCCCTATTCATATTATATCAAAATCTAATGATAAAAAAATCTCCACAAAAAAAGGGGTCGTTCAATCATGTTGAACGACCCCTTTGGGGAATATATAATCGATATGTGGGGATTATTTCACCTCTTCGAAATCGACATCGGTTACGTTGTTGGCATCGCCATTCGAACCTCCCTGCGCACCTCCCATGTCGGGACCGGCTTGCTGACCGCCCGCTTGTTGCTGGGCGTTGTAGAGATCTTGGCTGATGGCGTGGAACGCGGTGTTGAGTTCTGCCATAGCGGTATCGATAGCTGCAAGGTCTTGGGCTTTGTGCGCCTCTTTCAGTTTGCTCAATGCGGCTTCGACAGGAGCTTTCTTGTCGGCGGGAACTTTATCGCCCAACTCGGTGAGCTGTTTCTCGGTCTGGAAAATCAAGCTGTCAGCTTGGTTGAGTTTATCCACACGCTCTTTCTCTTTTTTGTCGTTTTCGGCATTGGCAGCAGCCTCTTCTTTCATACGTTTGATCTCATCGTCGCTCAAACCACTTGATGCTTCGATACGGATGCTTTGTTGTTTGCCCGTACCTTTATCTTTGGCCGATACATTCAAAATACCGTTGGCATCGATGTCGAATGTAACCTCAATTTGAGGCACTCCACGGGGAGCGGAAGGAATTCCGTCGAGGTGGAAACGTCCGATGGTTTTGTTGTCACGTGCCATGGAACGTTCGCCCTGCAATACGTGGATTTCAACAGAAGGCTGGTTGTCGGCAGCGGTAGAGAATACTTCCGATTTCTTGGTCGGAATAGTGGTGTTTGAATCGATCAGACGAGTCATCACACCGCCCATAGTCTCGATACCAAGAGAAAGAGGAGTCACGTCGAGCAACAACACATCTTTCACCTCTCCGGTCAAAACAGCACCTTGGATAGCAGCTCCAACGGCCACCACTTCGTCCGGGTTCACCCCTTTTGAAGGAGTTTTTCCGAAGAATTTTTCCACGATAGCTTGGATGGCAGGAATACGGGTAGAACCTCCCACGAGGATCACTTCATCAATGTCCGATTGGGTTAATCCGGCATCTTTCAACGCTTGCTGACAAGGAGCTACGGTAGCTTGAATCAGGCTGTCGGCCAACTGCTCAAACTTGGCACGGGTAAGGGTCTTCACCAAGTGTTTGGGGATACCGTTCACCGGCATGATGTAAGGCAGGTTGATCTCGGTAGAGGAGGTGCTTGACAATTCGATTTTCGCTTTCTCAGCAGCCTCTTTCAGACGTTGCAACGCCATTGGGTCTTGACGCAGGTCGATACCTTCGTCTTTCTTGAACTCGTCGGCCAACCAGTCGATGATCACGTGGTCGAAGTCGTCACCACCAAGGTGAGTATCCCCGTTGGTTGATTTCACTTCAAACACTCCGTCGCCCAATTCGAGGATAGAGATATCGAAGGTACCACCACCAAGGTCGAACACCGCGATCTTCATATCGGCATGTTTCTTATCGAGTCCATAGGCCAATGAAGCCGCGGTAGGCTCGTTTACGATACGACGTACGTTGAGTCCTGCAATCTCTCCGGCCTCTTTAGTAGCTTGACGTTGCGCGTCGCTAAAGTAAGCGGGTACAGTGATCACAGCATCGGTCACCTCTTGTCCGAGGTAGTCTTCCGCGGTTTTCTTCATTTTCTGCAATACCATGGCAGAAATTTCTTGTGGAGTATAGAGGCGGCCGTCGATGTCAACACGAGGAGTGTTGTTGTCGCCTTTTACCACTTTATAAGGTACACGTCCGGTCTCTTTCGCCACACGGTCGAACGTTTCCCCCATGAATCGTTTGATTGAGAAGATGGTTTTGGTTGGGTTGGTGATTGCCTGACGTTTGGCAGGGTCGCCGACCTTACGCTCGCCACCATCGATAAATGCCACAATGGAGGGAGTAGTACGTTTACCTTCGCTGTTTGCGATAACAACGGGCTCGTTACCCTCCAAAACAGAAACACATGAGTTGGTTGTTCCTAAGTCAATTCCAATAATTTTTCCCATAATAGATATATCGTTTTAATTGTTACTATTCTTTGTTATGTATAGAATGGTTGTTTATAGCTTTCGTTTTAATTGTTCAAATGTCATGCCAAAAATATGTCAGACAATATATATGACAAAACATGACAAAAAGTCAGAATTAAAATCAAGAGGAATACTCCTTTTTTGTGAACCAAAAAGGATCAAGATGGGGAGATGAATGGCTCGGAATTGGTAGGTAAAGAGGGGATAAAAAGAGAGAGCAACCTGTATCGTGAATTACGATATTCGGATTGCTCTCTTCATTTATTATTTTACAGTCAATTAGTTAACCGGAATAATCAACTTCTGCCCAATGCTTAGCTTGGATTTGGATGTGAGATTATTGGCACGAATAATATCGTTCATCGTGACGCCACTGTATTGATTGGCAATCCGCCAGAAAGAGTCGCCACTACGAACAATATAAATGGTATTTCCATCGGCATCGACCTTAGAGCGCGGAGTCGCTGCGGGAGTCTGAGCGGTAGAACTACCCGTTTTTCGGGTAGAGCTGCGAACAAAGACCAACAGGTTGTGACCTTCTCGAACACGGGAGGTTCGAAGATTATTCCATTTGCGGAGATTATCCTGAGTGACCCTATATTTTGAGGCAACAGCAGAAAGCGACTGCCCCTTAACAACCTTATGGTAGATCACACTGTCGGTAAAAGCACTTTGATAGCGTCCCGCGGAAGGATCGACCGTGCGGCGGATATTAACCAACAGTTCATCCTGACGGTGAGAGGCGATGGTGTCGATCTTTTCGATAAATGGAGTGGTAGAATCGGCAGGAAGAAGTAGTGCATAGGGTTTAAGATTACCTGGTACGATCTGTTTGCGAAACATCGGATTCATTCGCTTAAGCTGTTCGGTGGGTATATCCAACAGTTGGGATACTTGCTCGAAATGAATCATACGATCAATCATAACCGTATCGCAGTGGGCCGGATAGGGATTTTTCATGGCACGAATGCCATGCTCTTTGTAGTACTCCATCACGTAGTTGGCAGCAATAAAACCGGGAACGTAGCCTCGAGTCTCTCTTGGAAGGTAATAGTAGATGGTCCAGAAATCGGTTTTCCCTCCGGCAGCACGAATTGCCCGGTTCACATTGCCTGGTCCGCAGTTGTAGGCTGCAATGGCCAAATTCCAATCACCATAAATAGCATAGAGTTCTTTGAGAAAACGCACGGCCACCTTGGTAGAGAGCAATGGGTCTCGCCGCTCATCGACCAAACTATTGATATCTAACCCCAAGCCTCGTCCGGTAGAAAGCATAAGTTGCCAAAGTCCGGTTGCACCGGCACGGGAAACAGCATTGGGATTGAGCGCGGATTCGATAATGGGAAGATACTTCAACTCGAGAGGTAAACCCTGTGCATCGAGTTCCTGCTCAAACATAGGGAGCAGGTGTTTACTCAGGCCGAGCATAAGCTCAACCCAATTGCGGTTGCGTTCCAAGTAAAAATCGATCTGGTTGCGAATGATCCCATTATAAGGCATTTCAATAACGCGGGGAAGACTTGCCAACCGTTTAATATAGACTGAATCGGGAAAATCTGGATTCGAGGGCAATGACACTCCATCCTCTTCATAGTAGGCGGTACGATTGCGGAATTCGCTCCAGAGACTATCTATCTCGAGAATGAATTGCTCGTCCACACCCAATGTGTCATTTTCGTTCTCAAACTGCAAGGGAAAATCAAGTGTATCTGATTCTAACGGTTCTTGAGCAATCAAGGGCAAATGGCAAAGAAACAATAAAAGGATAAATGCTTTTCGTGGTGTCATATTAATAGGTATATACATCAAAAGCGGATTGAAAGATTCAACCCCAACGCCAAATCGGTGACTCGATTGGAACCTTGTATAACGGCAGGCTCCATCTTCATGCTCAGGTTGGGCGACATATCGAAATGAAAGAGGCTGGCATCGACATAGGCGTCGAGCACACCGAGACCATAGACCAGAATAACAAACAACAGACTCAAGTCGCGGTTGTTGCGGAAATAGTCTTTTTTACGTTTAAGCTGCTGAGTGAGGTTGGGCTTGTCAATATCCTCCTCCTTGGTTCCCGGAGGAAAAAAATCCATATAACTCTTGGCATTGGGATCATTGCCGGTGATATCGCGGTAAGCCAAACTGTATTCAGAATACTTACTACTGTTCCATGTAATGGCATAGGTAAGTCCGATAAACCCTCCATACAGTATAGGAAGTTTCCAATATTTACGGTTATAAATTTGTCCTAGTCCGGGGAAAAGCACTGAATACCACAACGCCTTCATCGGATCGGGGACGAAGGTGCTGACATAAAGACTATCGCTCTTAGGAAGAGGGGCGGATAAAATAGAATTCACCTCGAGCGAATCGACAAGGAGCGTATCGGCCACAATCGCTGTGGTGTCATACGCTACAACTACCGCCGATTGATTCCCCTTTCTTCGCTGAGCATAGCCGGGTAAGCCGACCAGCAAAAGGATCAATAGGAGGGACAGAGATGTTTTTGGGTGTCTCACTGTTTTTTTATTGTATCAAACATGCCAATAATGCGTTCCAACTCTTCTTCATTGGAAAAGGAGATAGAGATCTTTCCCCTACCCTTTTCATTTTTTATCAGCTGAACGTTTGTTTCAAAAAAGGAGGTCAGATGCATACGCAACAACATATAATCGTCCTCGGCTTTGGACTTGGATGATTTTTCTTTTTTATCCAACTGGTCGAGGCTCTCTCCACTTGCCAATGCACGAACAATATCTTCTACTTTTCTAACAGAAAGATCTTGCTCAACAATCTGATGATAGATGCGCAACTGTTCGGAAGGGTTATCGACGGTAATCAATGCACGGGCATGTCCCATATCGATGATTCTGTTTTTAAGTCCCATCTGAATATCCGCGGGCAACTTAAGCAAACGGAGATAGTTGGCGATGGTGGTGCGCTTCTTTCCAACCCGTTCACTCAATCGTTCTTGGGTGAGACTATATAGCTCAATCAGATTTTGATAGGTAAGTGCAATCTCGACCGCATTGAGGTTTTCACGTTGGATATTTTCGATCAGCGCCATTTCGAGCACATTCTCGTCGTTTGCCGAACGGATATAGGCGGGAATTGTGACAAGACCTGCCATGATCGAAGCACGATAACGTCGCTCACCGGCAATGATCTGGTATTCGCCATTTCCCATCTCTCTCAACGTAATGGGTTGGATAATTCCAATTTCACGAATGGAATCGGACAATTCCTGAAGCGCCTCCTCGTCAAACTGCTGACGGGGCTGTCCCGGATTGGGCTTGATTTTGGAAAGTTCGATTTGATTGATTGACGAAGATCCGCTTGTTTTCACCTCATCCATCTGAATTAAAGCATCCAATCCTCGTCCCAGTGCACTTCGTTTTACTGTGGCCATACCTATATTTAGTGATTATTGAGCGCGACATCCCACTGCAAATATATAGCAAACGGGGTAGCACGTCGTGTGTTTAATATTCATCGTATCCAAGATCGCGACTCGCACGATTGGGCAGAGAGGGTTTCCCTCCTTACTTGTTTTTGTCGATCAATTCCTGCGCCAACTGAAGGTGATTAACTGCACCCTTCGATTCGGCATCATACAACAATACTGGCAATCCATGACTGGGCGCCTCACTCAAACGGATATTGCGCTGAATGACCGTATCGAATACCATATCACCAAAGTGCATTTTCAACTCGTCGTAGATCTGGTTTGCCAAACGAAGACGTGAGTCGTACATGGTAAGCAGAAATCCTTCGATCTCCAGTTTGGGATTCAGTTTCGACTTGATGATTTTAATCGTATTGAGCAACTTGCTGATTCCTTCAAGAGCGAAATACTCTGCCTGAACAGGGATAATCACCGAATCGGCTGCGGTAAGAGCATTCACCGTAATGAGTCCTAACGACGGAGAACAGTCGATCAATATAAAATCATAGTCTTCCTTGAGCGGAGTAAGGATTCTCTCCAATACACGCTCTCGGTTTTCCATCTGCAAAAGTTCCAACTCGGCTCCCACCAAATCAATGCGTGAGGAGACTATATCGAGATTGTCGATCTGAGTATTCAAGGTTGCTTCTTGAATCGACACCTGATCGATCATACATTCGTAAATGGAGGTTTTCACCCCTTTAAGATCAATTCCGAGTCCCGAAGTGGCATTCGCCTGTGGATCGGCATCAATGACTAAAACCTTTTGTTCGAGCGCCGCCAAAGACGCTGCCAGGTTAATCGTAGTGGTTGTTTTCCCAACACCCCCTTTTTGATTGGCAAGAGAGATTATCTTTCCCATGTGTTCATTATTCTTTCTAATGAGATTGCAAAGTAAACAAATTATTGTTTCACGGATGGCGTTGGCATGAAACAATTTATCTTAATTGTTGATAACTCCTCTTATATGTTGATAAACCTCTCTCTTTCCATAAAAAAGTAAGAAAACAGACTCATTTCAAACAAAAAAGGAGTCAATCATTTGGTCAATAGTCAAAAGAGATGTACTTTTGCAGACTCAAAAGGAAGCCGAATACCCATTTTATGGGAAAACGGAATCGTTTTGTGTGAATAACTAATCAACAAAATCCAAACAAATGGCAACTAAAATCAGATTGCAAAGACATGGTCGTAAAAGCTATGCTTTCTATCCCATTGTTATTGCAGACAGCAGGGCACCACGTGATGGTAAGTTTATCGAAAGGATCGGTTCGTACAACCCGAATACCCATCCTGCTACAATTGAACTGAACTTCGAGCGTGCCTTGTATTGGGTAATGACCGGTGCACAACCAACCGACACCGTTCGTACAATTCTTTCAGATGAAGGCGTTATGTTAATGAAACACCTTCTCGGTGGTGTACAAAAAGGAGCATTCGACGAAGCTACCGCAAAAGCTAAGTTCGAAGCATGGAAAGCGAATAAGGCCGCTTCTGTTCAAGCCCTTAAATCAAAAGACAGCGATGCGGCCCGCGCGGCTAAGAAAGCACAGCTGGAAGCTGAGAAAGAGGTGAACAAAGCAAAAGCGCAAGCCGTAGCTCAGAAAAAAGCAGAAGCCGCTGCATCCGCAGCTGTTGCCGAAGCAGAAACTGAAGCCCCTGCACCCGCTGCCGAAGAAGCTGCCGCAGAATAACATCCCGTTACAGCTTAAATTTGAAAGGAGAGACCCAGTCGGTTTCTCCTTTTTTTATATATTACCATTTTCTCGTTACCTTTGTAGCTCTAATCGACAATAATATGGGAAATAGTATATTCATAGTCGCTCTTTTTGCCATTATGACTTCATGCGGTGCCAATACAAGTCAGGGGGAAAAGGCGATCCCCACTAAATCACTCATCGCCACTCCCGCTTTCGATAAAGACAGCGCCTATACGTATGTGAAAATCCAAACCGAATTTGGACCCCGTGTCCCTGGCAGCGAGGCTCATACCCAATGTGCCGATTACCTATTGAACGAGCTCAGCCGCCATAGGGCGAAGGCTATGATTCAAGAGGGAAAAATGACAGCATACAACGGAGAACCAGTGGCTGTGCGCAACATCATCGGATCCTACAACCCTGAAAATAAAAAACGTATTCTACTCTGTGCCCACTGGGACAGTCGCCCATGGGCCGACGAAGATCCAAATCCCGCGAATCATAAGAAACCGGTGTTGGGTGCCGACGACGGAGCAAGCGGTGTGGGAGTGTTGCTCGAGGTAGCACGACAATTGAGTCTGAATCAACCGACCGTGGGTGTAGATATTATCTTCTTCGATGCCGAAGACATGGGAACTCCCACATTCGAAACCCGTTACAACAATGAACACTCCTGGTGCCTTGGTTCGCAATACTGGTCACGCAACAAACATGAACGGGGATACCGCGCCATGTATGGCATATTGCTCGACATGGTGGGTGGGTTCAATCCTACCTTTTTGCGTGAAGGAATATCCGAACACTTCGCTCCCGGGGTAGTTAGCAAGGTGTGGGACGTAGCCCACCAACTTGGCTATGCCAATCTCTTTCCCGACGTAAAGGGTCCGATGATCACCGACGACCACCTTTACGTGAATCAGATCGGAAAAATCCCCTGCATCAACATCATCAACCTGAATCAAACTGGTGACTCAAGTTTTGTCCCTTATTGGCACACCGTCAACGACACTATGGAAAACATCTCCCCACAAACACTGGACACCGTGGGAAAGGTGGTACTCGCCGTTCTCTACAACGAATAATAAGAGCTTGACTTTATACAACTATACAAGCAACCGATTTAACGAAGCAATAACTACAATGATTTCAATAGAAGATAAACAGACTGAGATAATAGAAGAGTTTTCCATGTTTGAGGATTGGATGGATAAATACCAACTGATTATCGACAAAGGAAACTCCCTTCAACCCATTGCCGAAGCATACAAAACAGACCAAAACCTCATAGAGGGATGCCAAAGCAAAGTGTGGCTTCACGCCGATCTGTCAGCCGAAGGAGTGATCGAGTTTCGTGCCGACAGCGACGCGTTGATCGTAAAAGGAATTGTGTCACTATTAGTCGATCTGCTCAATGGTCGCACTCCCGATGAAATTCTCCAATGCGATCTACATTTTATTGACGCCATCGGATTGAAGGAACACCTCTCGCCCACCCGTTCAAACGGACTATTGGCGATGATCAAACAGATGAAACTCTACGCTCTGGCCTATAAAAACAGGCCGTAATAACGAATCCGTCGAAGGATCATATCCATTGAATCACTTCGACAATAAATAAGAATCTACCGATGAAACTGTTTTAAATCAACTCAACACTATGCTCAGAGGAGCGTTTATTATATTGGCATTTTACGGAGCAGGCGAACTGTTCAGCTATTGGCTTAACGGAGTTATTCCGGGGAGTGTGCTGGGCATGTTGCTACTGTTCTCCGCACTGATTGCCGGATGGGTAAAGCCTGATTCAATTCGATCGGTGGTGAAGGCGCTCACAGAAAACATGGCGCTCTTTTTCATCCCTTCGACGGTTGGTATCATGGTTTTCTACCCATTGATACTGGAAAACTGGGCACCCATCCTCACCGCTATTGTGGTTAGCACTGTTGTGGTGATGGCGTTGGTCGGACTCATTCAACAAAAATGGCAGAAACAAGATGAACGTATTGATTGAAAAAGAGGTCTTCATGCTGGTACTGACAATGGGTGCGTTTCTGGTCGGAAAGAAGCTCTTTGCCAAAACGGCCTTCCCCATACTCAATCCGTTGCTCACGGCATCGGCGCTCATCATCGCCTTGCTGCTGCTGAGTGGTATTGATTACGCGCAGTTCCGCCAAGGCTCCTCGTTTATCCATTTCCTGCTCGGTCCGGCGGTAGTAGCCCTGGGATTGGTGCTCTATGATCAGATCGAGGCGGTGAAACAGCAACTTGTTCCGGTGCTAATCTCATGTGGAGTAGGATGCGTGGTAGCCATTGTATCGGTATATGCCATCTGTGTCGCCTTCGGTGCCGAACGGGCCATTATAGCCTCACTGCAGCCCAAGTCGGTCACCACAGCCATCGCGCTCGGTATTGCCGAACGAACGGGAGGAATTCCCGCGTTGGCAGCCATTGCCGTCGTGATCACCGGAATCTTGGGAGCGATCATATCGCCCACTCTTTTTCAATGGATGGGAATACGCAGTGCCAAAGCGCAGGGACTTGCATTGGGTGCCGCGGCCCACGTGATGGGGACCTCCAAAGCCATCGAGATGGGACCTACCCAAGCGGCGTTTGCAGGACTTGCCGTAGGGGTAATGGGGGTGATGACCGCGCTTTTCGTTCCTATATTTGAATGGATAGTATTGTAATCGGAGTTGATCACAAAAAAGAGCGGCTTGCTATCCGGCCACTGAATCAACTTCTCAATGAACCTAATTAAAACGACAATTGTATGAGAGATATAATATTAACAAACACAGAGACCGAAAGAGCTGTTCTTGTCGGTCTGATTACCCCGCAGCAAGACGAGCAGAAGTCCAACGAATACCTTGACGAACTCGCTTTTCTGGCTGAAACAGCGGGAGCCGAGCCGGTGAAGTTCTTCACACAACGCCTCGACTATTCCAATCCGGTCACGTTTGTCGGCACCGGCAAACTTGCTGAGATAGGCAAATACATCGAAGACAACGACATCGGTATGGCCATCTTCGACGACGATCTGTCTCCCAAACAGCTCAAAAACATCGAGGCCGAACTAAAGGTGAAAATACTCGACCGTACCAGTCTGATCCTCGACATCTTTGCCAAACGGGCACAGACGGCGCATGCCAAAACACAGGTAGAGCTGGCTCAATATCAATACCTGTTGCCTCGTCTTACCCGACTTTGGACCCACCTTGAGCGTCAGCGGGGAGGTATCGGTATGCGCGGTCCGGGAGAGACACAGATTGAAACCGACCGTCGTATCATCCTCGACAAGATTTCCAAACTAAAGGAGGATCTGAAGTTGATCGACAAACAAAAGGCGACGCAACGCAAAAACCGGGGTAAGATGGTACGCGTGGCGTTGGTTGGATACACCAATGTCGGCAAATCTACCCTGATGAATCTCTTGAGCAAAAGCGATGTCTTTGCCGAAAATAAACTGTTCGCCACACTTGACACTACGGTGCGCAAAGTGATCATCGACAATCTCCCCTTCTTGTTGTCAGACACGGTAGGATTTATCCGTAAACTACCCACTCACTTGGTAGAGAGTTTTAAATCCACGCTCGACGAGGTGCGCGAAGCGGATCTGCTGCTGCATATCGTCGATATCTCGCATCCTCAGTTTGAAGAGCAGATCGAGGTGGTTACCAAAACCCTCAACGAGGTGTGCGATGCGGAAGGAAAACCGGTTATTATCCTTTTCAACAAGATCGATGCCTTTTCCTACGTTAAGAAGGACGAAGACGACCTCTCGCCCATGCAGCGTGAGAATTACAGCCTCGACATGTTGAAACAGTCGTGGATGGCCAAACTCGAAGAAAACTGTCTCTTCATTTCGGCTCGTCAGAAAATCAACATCGACGAACTGAAAGAGATGATCTACGAGCGGGTAAAAGAGATACACATCGAACGCTATCCCTACAACGATTTCCTCTTCCAACGCTACGACGGAGAGGCAACAGATGAGATCGACGAATAAATCGTCTCACACCCTATCATCCATCCGTGGGTCATTCGCTGCAACGGCACCGATACCCACGGATTACATGACACAACTAACCAATAATCAAATACATTTTCTCATTTAAACCTAACATCATGAAAAGCTTCATTACACTGGTTACATTAACTACACTTCTTCTCGGAAGCTGTGCTGCTCCCTCGAAAGAAAAACAACTGGCCGAAACCATCCTCAATGACACCACTCTCACACAGGTGGATCAGATGGCTCGCGACCTGCTTAAAAAAGGGTTTAACGCCGGAAGCGGTTACTCTCAGATTTGGGCACGCGACATGAACACCTTCATCGAAACCCTCTGCGAGGTAAACGATCCCAAAGAGATCCGTCAAGCCATCCTGCTATTCTTCGCCCTTCAACAACCGAATGGTGAAATGATCGACGGCTATGTACAAAAAGAAGATTTCACATGGGGCGACGATCATCCCTACTACTCAGAGGCTGCTCCCGATCATGTGGCCTTTAAAAACACGGTCGAAACCGATCAAGAATCATCTCTTATCCAGATTGTGGGAAAATACATCCGTAAAACAGGTGACAAAACCATTCTCGACGAGAACGTAGCCGGAAAAACCGTGTTGGAACGCATCGATTGGATGATCGACTACCTGCTCAAAGAGCGTTACAGCGAACAATACGGATTGCTCTATGGCGCCATGACTTCCGACTGGGGCGATGTTCAACCCGGCCCCTGTTTCCCTTGCGACTTCAACGAATGTTCCTACCCCGCCATCGACATTTACGACAATGCCATGATGATAATCGCACTTGATTACCTGGCCGAAATGGGTGGTACCGAGGCTCAACAGGCACGATGGAAGAAACTGCGCGATTCACTCGCCGAGAACAGTCGCACCCATCTTTGGGATACCGAGCGTCAAAAATTCATCCCTCATATCTATTTGGAAAAGAAACCTGATCTCGGCACATTCAACGAAAACGACATCCACTACCACGGTGGAACTGCCGTTGCCATCGAAGCCAAACTTCTTTCCAAGGAAGAGATCGCCACAGTCAACAAACAGATGGTGGAGAACGTACGCCTTTCAGGCATGCCCAGCATCGGACTCACCTTATACCCTCCCTATCCCCAAGACTTCTTCGGTGGAGGCATGGCCAATCCCTACATCTACCAAAACGGAGGCGACTGGACCTGGTTTGGCGGACGTATGATTCAGCAACTCATCGCCAACGGCTTTGTTCAAGAGGCCTATGACGAAGTTCGACCCATGATCGACCGTGTGATCAAACACAACGACTTCTACGAATGGTGGGGCATGGGATGCACCCCCGAAGGATCGGCACACTTCAAAGGATCGGCAGGTGTATTGGCCAAATCCGTTGAGATGTTCCGTCAATGGGTCGACGAAAACAAGAAATAAAATTTCCTCGTTCCTCTCACAATAGCATAATCCCAAAAGGGGCCACTTAACATCGTGCGGTTAAGTGGCCCCTTTTTAGTTTTACCCTATTCACCTATGATATAAATATTGATAATCCTTTATTTTATAGATATTACTCAGAAGTAGATACCCTACTTTTGTATTCTGATGTGTTAATTCTAGTTCGGTTGACTCTTGCCTTTTGATTTCCAAAATTATAGGAGAACGAAAGCCAAAACGACATTCCCTCATTGGTATGTTTGTTGAAAGCAGAATATTCAGGTGTATCTGTGTTAAACTTAGGAGCTCCAACATAGTACGTCCCTTGATACTGATTCAGTGGCAGTAAGTACATGAATTGGAGAGACCCATTTCTAATCTTTTTTTGAATAGCAATCATGTTGAATATGGAAGATTCGAATTGGGTATTGAGAAGAATGGACGATGAACGATAGGTCGTTGAAGTAGAAAGCTGCCAATTGTGTTTTTGAGATAGTGTAAACGTATTAGATAATGTTGCCTCCCAAGAATACATATCATTGTCTTTCAGATTAGAGGTTGGATCAGTAATGGTATATTTGTTATATGATCCGTTTATTTTCCCATTCAGAAACCAAATATTTTTCACAACAGCATTATTATAAGACAAAGCGACACCCGAAGTATTATTTTGTCCATAATTAAGAGGCGTAGATCTGATAATAGGTGTGTTAGGTATTATAATTGAAGTATTACTAAACGCATCATATACAACATTCTGATATATCATAAGTCCAAATCCCATTGGCAATGACATCATAATATTTTGTGACAAAATTTTGCTCGGTAACAACTTCGGATTTCCCTCAAAATAACTCGTAGAAGAAGAATATAATCTAAATGGACTTAAAGAGTTGTACGAGGGCATTTGAGAACGCATGGAGAGGTTGTAGGTCAATTTGATACTCTTAGAAAACGTGTACATAAATGAGGCGGAGGGAAGCACACGCAGGTACTCCTTACTAAAAGCGGTGACTTCACCCTGTTCATTTCCGTCCAGACTATTGTACTCAAGACGAATTCCTACAGAGGTAGAAAAACGGTTACTCCATGTTTTTTCATGTTTTAAATAAGTAGCAACTCCTTTCTCATCATAAAAAAACCTTCGTTTCCCCCAAATAAGGCCATTGGATGGTGGGCGATTTTCATAATCTTCCCTTGAATCGGTCTTCGAAATATTACCAATAATTCCTACGCCCAGTTTATGCCCATCAATTGTATGTGTATAATCCGCCTGCAACAACCAAATATGATTTTGTCTGGGAGTATTCATCGTATAGTTCTCTATCGTCTTTATAACAGCTCCTTGCTGATCTACTAATCCACTGAAGACACGACTATCATAACTACTATTGCTATACATATAATCGATATCGACTTTCAGTTGATTTCTATTTCTTTGGGGCGTAAGAATATAATTTATATTCCCGGAAAGATTAAAATTCAATCTCTGAGGATCATTATAACTTAGAATGGTAGAATCAATGGATTGAATACTTCGCTTTCCATAGTCAGTAACATTTCGATAACCATGTTCCGAAGAAAGCAGATATAAATCAACGGTAGCCCCAATTTGTTGCTTCTGATCTATTTTGTAAACAGTGTTTATATTGGCAGAATAACGCTGACGGGGACCATCGCTGTTTCCTATCCGATGACTATACATATCACTCTTTTTATAATTATACAGTTCATCGATCTTATAGTAAGATGGCATATTTTCTCCTGAGATGAATGTATTCAGGTTAAACCTATCTTTTACATAGCAACCGTTCAAGGACAATTGTTGGTTACCAATCTTGCTCTGCCCTGCATTTGCATAAAGATCACCCTTAAAACCATCATTAGCGGACGGTTTAAGTATTAAGTTCACAATTCCGGTATTAGGTTCAACACTATATTCGCTTCCGGGATTAAGGATCAATTCTATATTCTCAATATTTGCAGCCGGAAGGGTTTTAAAATAATTAATTAAGGCTCCTCCACTCATTCTACTCCTTCGTCCATTTATATAGACAACCGTTTTGTTTTTACTCGCCATTGAAATGGCTCCAGATAGCGGATCAACATCAATAAATGGGGTCAGGCGAATGATGTTTTCAATGTTGTTGTTGGCTATCAACGTGGGATTAATAACCTTGAATGAGATTCCGGTCGCCGTTTGTGTAGTAGAAAACGGTTTAGCGGAGACGATCACTTCACTCAGCTCCAATGTGGTATTGATTGACAACCGTATGGGCGAGAGTGACAAGTTGGCATCAGCGCTATTTATCACCATCGTGGTATCGTGGTATCCGGGTGAACTTATAGCAAGCAGGATATGGTCGGGATGCTGCCCAGAGATGAAAAACTGTCCGACACTGTCCGTGGTTGCTTGATTAAGCAAGTTTTTTTTCTGTGCATCAAGCAATGCCACAAACGCCCCATCAATCGCTTTCCCGTCAAGTTCCTCCACTCGGCCCATCAACGTTCGTTGCCCCCCAAACGGTCATTCCAGACAATAAAATCAATACGTAAATTATCAATCTTCGTTTCATAGTCATAGCCAATTAATCAGGACAAATAAATCTTCGTTTCCGGCGATGTAAGACGATACTCACTGTTCAGAAAAATAATTTTATCAACGGATATATTCATACTGATTTATCAAAACTAACTTCTGCAATCTCTTTGGTAATTATCTTTCCGTTATCTGTACTCTTGTTTTCGGCATAACAGATCTGTGTGTAACCGGAGATTAGAAGAATGAATGAGAAGAAAATAGATGTTCGCATTTGATTGAGTATATCAAGATGAATTTCGAATAATCAGAAACTTATTCAGATTATTGATTGATGATTGTTATATGGCTTTTTAATACTGTCTTTTTAGCGATCAGCCTATCATGAACAACATCTCCCATACCGGTCTTGTTGACGTTTAGATTAGCAACCTCACCTTCTGCCTCAACGTAGCCCACTTGCGACTGGTTAATGGTTAGAGTATTAATCTTGATCTGTTTCATATTGAGTTTACCTACACCAGCTACGTCCGCCGTAAAATTGTTTGCATAGACCGGACTCTCAATCACAACCCAAGCTAAACCGGCTAATTCGATTGATTCGATCGGTTTGGGTGTAGTGAGGGTGGCTTTTATTTTTTCAAACGGAACAGTCTTTCCTTTAAGTTCGTAAGACGTTTTGTCATCTTTCATTCTATTAAAGGTAATTTTCTCATTGCGTACTCTGCCAACCACTTTCTTCTTTTCCGTTTTGATCTCAATCAGGGTGAGGAACTCTCCCTCCGCGGTGAGTGTGAGGCGATAATCGTTACCTGCTATGATGGTCAAATTAATAGGTATATTCATACAGACCTTATCAAAATTGTCTAAAGCAATCTCTTTGGTAATTATCTTTCCGTTATCGGTACTCTTGTTTTCGGCATAACATATCTGTGTGTAACCGGAGATCAGAAGAATGAAAGTGAGAAAAATAGATGTTCGCATTTGATTTGGTATTACGTGTGTATCGGTATATAGATTTATACGGCTTACAAAGACTACTTGCGTGGATTAGGTCAGATGAATAATAGAACTGATCGTGTAGAGTTTTTCATAGCTATATCATTGATTTATTATGCAAATAAAAACATTTTATTTTACATCATGAATTTTTCTCATTAGAATTTTCTTGGAATAAAAGATGATTTTCATTTCCCATCTTTGATTCTCCACCATTCAATGTTTGAGTGCTGTTCCATCTGCTCTTCGAGGGAGTCGGGCAGGGTGTGATAGAGGTCGAATCCGGTGAGGCGTTCAATGCTGTCGATCGGAACGGCATAAAAGAAGGGGGATTGCTTGGTTGCTTCGTTTTTATAGACAAAGCCGATTCCTTGCAGACGGTTGTCACTGACCGACACTACCGCCTTATAGAAATACCGAGGCACCGCCACATGGTTTGGCCCTATCGAGTTCCGTTTATTTCCCACCACGGTTCCCGAAGTGATGTAGAGCCCGCTGTCTTGTTCCGCCCAACGGCGCACCATCTCTTCCAACGTCTTCCACGATCCTTTGTTCAATGAAGGGTCTTGCGGTGCCACATTGGTGAAATAGAACGATTCATCCATGGCCTCCCGTGAAAAGGCCATATCGGCTGCAGGAGCCAAATGTCCCCTATCATATCCGGAACGGGTATAATCGGCATTGGTAGATGACACCTTGTAGAGGTTTCTGTCAATCTCAAAGCTCTTTTTTCTGGGAATAGTACCTTTCGCCTCCTCAGCGGTCAGCTCATACGCCACCCAAAGAGGCACGCGGTGAACGGTGTCGAACAGTACGGAATAGTGGGTGTATCGCACCACTTTGCCCACTCCTTTTCGCGATGATGGGGTGCAATCGGTACGTAAGAAAGAGCGGATGGGCTTTGTCGTGCGCGTATCTTTCTTCTCAGCCGTATCGCTTTTCACTTCGGGTTTACTCTTCTTCTCCGACTCACTCTTCTCTACCGACTTAGGGGTAGAGGGAACAACGGGTGTCGGTCTGGGTTGATCTCTCTTAACAGCGGGCAACTCGATTCCTTCCGACGGGTTCTTTCGAGTTAGAAGGTAGTGTTGGTAGAGCAAATAGCCACCCACTCCCACCATCAAAATCAGTAGAAGCCATGCTATCCATTTACGGGAACTCTTTCGTGTGCTCTTTTTCTTTCGTATCGCTTTTTTCTTTGCCATATCCTACGGAATATTTCGGCTCAAAGATAGAGATAAAGTGGCAATTCTATCTCGTATCGTTATGGGTGATTTGCAAAACCCGTCAGGTGTGATTTGTCTTGTCGGTCAAGTAGATTTGCAACGTTAGGTGTGATTTGCAATCCGAATTTCCTTCATTAAAGCGAATTCAGTTTATAGCGGATTTTAAATCCTTATAGCACAGATCGTGTGATTGCAAAT
>JBKEBB010000216.1:0-13153 GCA_047972845.1 Bacteroidales bacterium | reverse complement strand
TGTTCTGAAACCTATTGCTAATGAGTTGCTCTCCAGCAGAGCTCATCTCCTCTTTAGTTTCGCCTTGAAGTTACAAACTATTTTCAAGAACTTCACCAACCATTTTTGGCATCATTACCCCTGTTTATGAATGATATGTAAATAAGAAATACTTCCCGAAGAGGAATCTTCGAGAACAAACAGAGGGACAATCCGCAAAGAAGAGACGGATTGTTTACAACACCAGATCCGAATTAACTAAAGATGTAAGCATCCAATGGTTTTAGTCGTGCAAAGATAATTGCCTTATGTATAATGACAAAGCAAATGCAATAAAAAATAGTTGAGTAGGGTGTAAATCTTCGGAGATAGAGGAGTTACTTCATGATGCGGGAGAATTTATCAACCGCTTCAGTATCAATTTTAGAAATGGAGGTAGTTACCTTTGCCACCTTCTTAACGATCAATCTTTCCAGAAAATTCATCTTCTCCAATCGAAACTCACCTCCCAGGAAAGCGGCGGTTTTGGCTACGCGGTGCAGATAAGAGGGGAAGGCATTCTTGAGCTCTTCTTCCATCACATCCGGTTTATGATACATGCCGCAAACAAAGAGTCCGATCAATTTATTCTCAAGAACCGATCGATTCTTTTCACAAAACCGACACATCTTCTTCGATGGTTTTCCCGCATAAACGGAGGTGCCTAATATGATTTTTTCATAATTCTCAAGAGAGATTCCATTCTTACCATCAAGATGAATCAGCGTAATATCGTTGTTTTCCTTGATTTTGTCACTAATCATTTGAGCAACCTTCGCGGTTGTTCCGTGCTTTGAACTGAAGATAATGACTGTTTTCATTTTACTGTGTTTGTTTATCAGGTATGGTGGGATATATGGTTCCGTGGATTTGTTTTTTGAAGAATCAATGTGACAAAGTTATAGCTATTTTATCGTAATTGAGTTTCAATCAGGTAAAAAACTTTCTTTCAATTGCTGTTATTTGAGAAATAATCTCAGAACATCCGAAATAATTTGCATGTTTCCATTAGGTAACATATCTTTGTTCCCGAATAGTAACATTGTTCAAAATGAGAGAAAAGAGTGCAATAAACGAACGCGATCGCGAGTCAACCGAGCAAAAACTATTAGAGACAATCGGCTTGATCATTGATGAATGCGGATTTGAGAAGATAGGGGTCAACTTAGTTGCTTCCCGTTCAAACGTATCAAAGATTCTTATTTATCGCTATTTCGGTTCGATCGAAGGATTGATGGCGGTGTATATCCGTCAACACGACTTCTGGATCAATTTTCCGTTAGATATTCCAGAAGGAGATGATATTTCGGCATTTGTCAAGGCTATGTTCAAGGGACAGATCGAGCAGCTACGAACAAATCCCACTTTAAGACGGCTCTATCGGTGGGAGTTGTCGGTTCATAATGATATGATCGTTCGGATTAGAGAGCAGCGGGAGGCCATCGGAACCAATCTGGTGAAGTTGGTGAGCAGATCATCCAACCTTCCCGAATCGCAAATTGCAGCCATGGCTACCATCCTCTCTGCTTCCATCACCTATCTGGTGATGCTTGAAGAGTTTTGTCCTACATACAACGGAATCGACATTCAGACCGATTCAGGCTGGGAGGAACTTCTAAAAGGAATTGATTCGATGATTGATTCGGTATTTAATAACAAATAATATGACCATTGATTGTAAAGATTTGATTCGTTATGCCGTGAAGGCTCCATCAGGGCATAACGCCCAACCCTGGAAGTTTGACGTTTCCGAAGATCAGATATCTATTCTTCCCGATTTCAGCGTATCGCTTCCTGTTGTTGATCCCAACGACAGGGAGTTGTACATCAGTCAGGGATGCGCGTTGGAGAATTTGTTGATTGCCGCTCGCCATTTCGGCTTCGAAACTCGAATTGATGAGTATGGCGAAAAGGAGGTAACCGTTTCCTTGTCACATGGAGAGTCGATGTCGGATGATGATCTGTTTGCTCAGATCCAACAACGACAGTGTAATAGAGGAATGTATGATGGTTCGTTGATTCCCGACACTACCTTGCATACGCTTCGTAGTATGCCGAAAGAAAAGAATGTTGGCCTTCGGTTGTATGGTATTCAAACAGAGATAGGCCAAGCATTGACCTCGTATATACGTAGAGGAAATGAGATTCAAATGAACGACCACTCGTTTAAGGACGAACTGATGTCATGGATTCGAGTGAATAGTCGGCAGGTACAATCCGCAGGCGACGGACTGAGTTATAAGGCTCTTGGCAATCCTCCTCTTCCCACTGTGTTGGCGCGCCCGGTTGTACAGCTATGTCTGAGTGCATCGGCGCAGAACAAATCGGATATGAAGAAGATCAACAGCTCGTCTCACTACGTACTTTTCACTACCCGAAACAACACCCCAACCGAATGGATAGCCCTGGGGCAAACGTTGCAGCGCTTTCAGCTCCTTTCCACACAGCAGGGCATAGCTTCCGCCTTTATGAATCAACCGTGTGAAGTAGTCTCGTTGGCCGAAGAGTTACGAAGTGCCCTTCCTATTGATAATGAATATCCGACATTGATTCTGAGACTGGGTTATGCGAAGCCAATGCCTTTTTCCCCTCGTAAAAAGATCGACTCATTTCTTGTGTGATTTCGTGCTGTGAGCTAAGAATAGCGGTGCGTAAAATATTGCATCAATATTTATGAATATATAATTATACCTATCAGATTATATGATAGGTAGTTGTATGAGTTAGAATTTTTTTATTTCTTTGTGTAGGAGAACCGAATAGTTTGGGAGTGAGGTCGATCCTGTTACAATGGATTATACTCACCCCCTTTTTTATCCAACTTAATCTACACATTCATGAAACACTCGCTAAAGATTCTATTAGTGGCTGCTGCATTGCTGACGACCGGATTCTTGCCGGCACAAAACAGTGCGATGCAATTTGTTCAGGGATTTGCTAAACCCATCACAGCCCTCCAGAACCAAAGTTTAATGGCGAAAGCCGTTGCAGGAGAGAATGAGATCGAGTGGGAGAGCGAAGCTCTTCCAATTTCGTTCAAACAGCCAATTACGCTCGTTTGGTCCGGATTGATCTCAAACATTCAACTGGCCGACAAGGCCGAAATTACACTCTATGCCAACAATAAAAGAGTAGCCTCATTTAAAACAGGAGAAGCTAAATCGTTTTCATTGAAGGGGACTTCGGGAGAACAATTTCAGTTTGCGCTACAATCATTTAGTCGCCGATCTGTGACCGGATTTATGACCTTGACACTTCCGGCAGGAAGTTACCCATCCGGAAAACCGATCCTGTTTAAGTTGACAGCGAAAGATTTGAATGCCTCCAACGCATACGTGGCAGTGACTCCCAAGTCGGTTGATTTAACTCAACTCGATGCGCCGATCAAGCCCATCATGTATCCTGTGCTTACTAAAAACAACAAGCAAACCATCAGTGTGGACTATTTCCATCGGGGCACAAAAGAGAATGTGACACTAACCATCGATGGGAAAAAGCAAACCAAAGAGGCCTATTGTGGTAAGAATACCTATAAGGTAGATCTCGATCCGGTGGCTGCTTCACGTAATGTGGAGGTGTCTGTTCGCTCTTCCGCGGGAGAGAAAAAGACAACGTTGGCGCTTGCTCCGCTAAGTCGCAAATGGCAGGTGAATATGGTACAACACACCCATACCGACATCGGATATACCCGTCCCCAACATGAGATCTTGGCCGAGCATATCCGATATATCGACACCGCGCTCGATTATTGCGATCAAACCGACCACATGCCCGACGATGCCAAGTTTCGTTGGACTTGCGAGGCGGCATTCGCCGTTGAGGAGTTCCTGCGCACCCGTCCCCAAGAACAGATCGATCGTCTGCTTCGCCGAATCAAAGAGGGGCGGATCGATGTGATGGCCATGTACTTTAATTTCGACGAACTTCCCGACGAACGTTCATTGGCTCAATCGCTCAAACCGTTGAAGATGTTTGAAAAATATGGCATCAAGGTGGAAGGTGCCATGCAAAATGATGTGAATGGTATCGGTTGGAGTTTTGCCGATATATTCCCAAAGGTAGGAGTGAAATACCTCACGATGGGAACCCATGGCACTCGCGCTATGATCTGTTTCGATTACCCGACCGTATTCAATTGGGAATCCCCTTCGGGAAGTAAGGTGCTGACGTTTCGTGCCGAGCACTACATGCAAGGCAACTTCTTGGGAATTGAACAGGGTGATTTTGATTACTTTGAACCCCGTCTATTGGAATACTTGCTCTCTTTGGAAGAAAAAGGATATCCTCTTGAGATAACATCGTTTCAGTTTTCGGGTTATTTCACCGATAATGCACCTCCATCAACCGTTGCCTGCGAAATAGTGAAGCGTTGGAACGAGAAGTATCAATATCCCAAACTTCGCTTGGCCACGCCCAACGAGTTTCTTAAAACAGTCGAACAGAAGTATGCCGACAAGATTCCTACCATTCGCGGAGCATGGCCCGACTGGTGGACTGACGGATTCGGATCGGGAGCGCGCGAAATGGCTACCTCTCGAAAAGCCTACACCGATATGACATCTAACTCGATCGCGCTCTCAATGGCCAAATTGTTAGGTGGAAAGATTGACGTAGCCGAACAATATCGCATTGACGAAGCCAACAAAGCCGGAATATTCTACGGAGAACACACCTTCGGTTATCATGCGAGCATCAGTGATCCTTTCGGAAAAAACACGCTCGAACAGCGTTCCCACAAAATGGCGTACGCATGGGAGGCATATCGTCGCTCTCGCTCAATCGGCGAAACCGCGTTGGGATTGCTTCAGTCGTTTACACCACGTAACGAGAACGAAAACGCGGTGACTATTTACAATCCGTTGAACTGGAACTATACCGGATTGGTGTCAGTGGCCATCGACCATCAGGTTGCTCCTAACGACAAACTTGTCAAATTGGTTGACGCTCAAGGGAACTCTATCCCGATGCAGGCCACCGACTCACATGGTGAATTGACCTATTGGAGTATTTGGGTAGAGGATGTACCTGCTTTAGGTACTAAGAGCTATACCATTCGGGTGGAAGAGCAGGCTCCTCGCAAAGAGACCGTACAACGAACTATTAACGGATTTATATAGTATCACCGGTACAAGCACAGCCTAGATCTCAACAAAGCAACTATTGTTGATCTGTATGACAAAGAGCTGGCTAAGAACATTGTGTCAAAATCGAATCAATGGGAGATGGGCGCGGTAATATACGAAACCGACACACAACGCGATAAACGCGATGTGACACATTACCCATCGAAGGATGTACGCTTCGAATCGCTTACTCGTGGTCCGATATGGGATTCATACAAGTTTACAGCCTACAATCCTGCCGGAATGGATGGTCGTAACCTTTCGGTTGAGCTACAGGTTTTCCACACTGCCAAACAGTTGCGCATGGTCTATTGTCTGAATAAGAAACAGGTCACTACCCCTGAGGCGGTCTATGTGTCAATGCCGTTTGAATTACCCGATGGAAAGATCTATTTCGATGTGCCGGGTGGCAATGTCAATGCTGGAGTAGATCAGATCAAAGGATCGGCAAACGACTGGAATATGGTTCAAAACTTCGCGTCCGTTCGCAACAACGATGCGCAGATTGTGTTGGTGAGCGATGAAGCTCCATTGATGCAGTTCGGAGGATTCAACTCATTCCGTATGCAAGCCGGAGCCACTCCACAAACCACCCACATCTACTCTTGGCCGATGAACAATTACTGGATGACCAACTTCAACGCCGATCAACACGGAGAGTTTGAATGGACATACAACATCACCTCGACGAAAGACAACTCATTGGAGTATGCCACCCGTTTTGCTTGGAACAACCGTCTGCCTATCCTCGCCCGAGTGATACGTGCGGGAGTTCCTTCAAAAACCGATGTGAAGATTATCAATACCCCAATCCTTAAACTGGATCCGTCGACCGTGTTGTTGGTCAATATGGAAGATGTGCCCGGAGAGAACGCGTTGATTCTTCATGTGCGTGAGATCGAAGGGAAAGCCGGAAAGTTGGATGTCTCTACCGCGTTCCGTCCCGGATTGAAGGTTGCACCCTGCTCTGTAAATGGAACACCTCTTGCCGGTGAGACACTTGATATCAAGCCGTGGGAGACAAAGTTTGTACGAATCAGCTGGTAACGCTGCACGATCGATTGGCTGTTTAGGCAGTAAATCAATAGGCCAGTTTAAGCATCTTAGGGGTTGATATCCCTCTGTCAGTGCACAGAAATGATACCCCTGAAAAAACGAATATACCTTTTGAGTGAAACGAGCAGACGTTTTGTTCAAAAGGTATATTCCTTTTTAGTGAAAGGTATATTCCTATTTTTGCTACCCTTTGCTGCGTAAGAAAAGAGGGTTGAATGAGGAACCAATTTTTCTTTGGTAAAAATGATTGGATTCATTCATTACGCGTTTCATTTTATTTGTGTAAGTTTGTAACCGTATATTCAATGTGCGGAAGAGAATGCTAATTGACTTCCTAATCGTTGTTCTTCTTGTACTGATATCAACCAAAACGAATAAAATCAATTTTCTGTCCATGAAGATAGCCGTATTTGGTAATCGAAACCAGTCTGAGAAGGTCTCTCAGCTCGAACGACTTTTTTTGTTGCTCAAAAAGCATAATGCCCGATTGTTTTTGGATGCCGACTTCTACGAATATCTCTCATCGACGCTGGATATACATCCGGAGGTGGAAGGATTGATTGACTCGTCCGATTTTTATGCCGATATCGCGCTGAGTGTAGGGGGCGACGGTACCTTTTTACGCACAGCCCAGCGCATCGGGTCGAAATCCATTCCCATTTTAGGTATAAACACCGGACATCTGGGTTTTTTGGCGGATATTACTCCGTTGGATATGGAGAGTACGCTCGTCGAGTTGTTTAAAAACTACTACCGCGTTGAGGAGCGAAGTTTGCTCACATTGAGTGCATCTCCATGTTTGTGTTGTGAAGACTACTCGGCACTGAATGAAATATCCATCTCGAAGCGTGAGCAGTCGTCTTTGATACAGCTCAACGCCTATGTGGATGGAGAGTTTCTTACCACATACCGGGCCGACGGACTAATTATTTCCACTCCTACCGGCTCCACGGCCTATTCGATGAGTGTGGGTGGGCCATTGCTGATGCCCTCATCTCCCTCTCTTATCCTTTCCCCTATCGCGTCGCATACGCTCAATGTGCGTCCGTTGGTAATTAGCGATCAAAGTGAGATTGAGATTCGGGTCGAAGGGCGTGAATCCAATTTCTTGGTTTCGCTCGACGGACGATCGTTTACATTCGACAAATCAACCAAACTGACTATCCGGAAAGCCGATTACTCCATTAAAGTGATCAAACGGCACAACCATAACTTCTTTGAAACCCTTCGAAACAAACTACATTGGGGAGGGGCAATCGGAGAGGCGGTGAATTGATTGGTCGTTTCCCTACTTGTGAGCACCGTTCTTCGAAGACGGTTTGCCCCACGATGTTGATTGATGTCATGACTCCCGGAAAGCGTGTCTGATCGCATCACCTTTTTAAATTTTTATACCATGAACAGAAGAACATTTTTGCACAGTGCCGCCGCACTGACTGCGGGTCTTACCGTTGTGCCCGCCCACACCGTGAGTGGTTTGGGTTATACCGCTCCGAGCGATAAACTGAATATTGCCGGGATCGGAGTGGGAGGAAAGGGACAGGTGAACCTGAAGAACATGAGTTCGGAAAACATCACCGCCCTATGCGATGTCGATTTCAGTTATGCCAAGAAGGTATTCGACGAGTATCCCAAAGCAAAACGTTTCTACGATTTCCGTGAAATGCTGGATCAATCGGCCAACGACTTTGACGCGGTTGTCATCGCCACTCCCGACCACACGCACGCTCTTGCCGCCCTTGCCTGCATGCAGATGGGGAAGCATGTCTATGTACAAAAACCCCTTACACATTCAGTGTTCGAAGCCCGTCAACTGTTGCTTGCCTCCCGTAAGTACAACGTGGTTACCCAAATGGGCAATGAGGGGCATAGCAACAAGGAGGTGCGTGAGGTGTATGAAGCCATCCATGCAGGAGCCATTGGCGATGTATATCATTGCGACGCGTGGACGGATCGTCCTATCTGGCCTCAGGGATTGATGGCTCCCAAAGAGGAGATGCCTATTCCCGATACATTACGGTGGGATCTCTTTTTAGGTCCGGCCAAAATGCGTCCGTATAACAGAGCCTATCATCCGTGGGACTGGCGTGGTTGGTGGGATTTTGGAACAGGAGCTTTGGGCGATATGGCTTGCCACGTGCTCGATGTAATATACTACGCGCTCAATCCGGGACACCCGACGGCTGTGGAGGCCTCTTCAACCGCCATCAACACACAAGGAGCTCCGGTGAGCAGTATGGTGCAATATGAATTTCCGAAACGTCCGAAAGCGGGAAAAATTAATATGCCCAAACTGACGGTGACGTGGTATGATGGCGGATTGTTGCCCAAGCGACCCCAAGGAATTCCCGATGGAGAAATTATCAAGGGAAAGAATGGTATCATATTTCACGGTACAAAAGGTAAATTGATATGTGGTAATTACGGCAGTGATTGGACTCTGTTGCCTTATAACGGAGAGCCCAATCGGCCATCGTTTCCTCAGACCCAACCCCGTGTAATTACTTCTCATGAGATGGATTTTGTACGTGCATGTAAGGAAAGTGCAGCCAACCGCGTACTACCTTGTTCGAATTTCGAATACAGCGGACCACTCACCGAAATGGTGGTGATGGGGAATCTGGCCATCCGATTGCAAGGATTGTACAAAAAACTGATGTGGGACGGAGAGAATATGCGAATCACCAATATCAACCCGGGCGAAACATTCAAAGTGGCGAACGGAATTTCCGGAGGTGAGCGGATGTTGACCCTTGATGCTCAGACTACGGCTCAGGAGTATATCCAGCACGAATATCACAACGGATGGGTGCTTAATGTGTAGTTTCATTACAGTTCGCTCATCCATTTTTAGTATAAGAGGTTGCCCGAAAGGAGCAGCCTCTTATTGTATATTAGTGGAGGAGACAAATAAGGAATAAACCACAAAAATAGGAGGCACAAATGTGATATTTTAACGATACTATAATGATCCGAATAACTCATTTCCGCTACCTTTGTAGCATAAAAGAGGGCTTCCGATCCCATTAGTTGATAACGCGTTAAACGAATAATTATGATTGATCTTCTTATTCCCGACCTAACATTGCCTATCGCGAATCCGGTATTGAAGTTTTTAATCATATTGATGATTATTCTTTTCGCCCCCTTATTATTGAATCGAGTCAAAATACCCCATATTCTTGGGTTGATCATTGCCGGAGCCATCATCGGGCCGAATGGATTTAATCTCGTGTTAAGAGATAGCAGTATTATCCTTTCGGGAACAGCCGGATTGCTTTATATCATGTTTTTGGCCGGGCTGGAGATTGATTTCAATGAGTTTGTGCATAACAGCAAGAAGAGCATCATATTCGGAATGCTGACATTCTGTATTCCTATGATACTCGGGATATTTGCCGGCTATTATCTCTTGAAACTATCCATGATATCGTCCGTGCTGTTGGCAAGTATGTTTGCTTCGCATACGCTGATAGCCTATCCGATTATAGCTAAATTGGGAATTAAAAGAAACAGGGCGGTGACTGTGGCCGTAGGAGGAACGATGATTACCGATACGTTGGCACTCTTGGTGCTCGCGGTGATTGTGGGAATGTGTCAGGGTGAGGTTGGTGCCTACTTCTGGATTAAGTTATCTCTGTCGGTACTTGTGTTTGGAGTTGTTGTCCTAATGATATTTCCAATTATAGCGAGGGCCTTTTTCAAAAGTTGTTCCGATGGTTTATCGCAATATATCTTTGTGCTGGTAATGGTTTTCTTGGGTGCTTCGCTTGCCGAGTTGGCAGGGATAGAAGCCATTATCGGAGCGTTCTTGTCAGGATTGGCATTGAATCGATTGGTTCCTCACTCTTCGGCACTGATGAATCGAATTGAGTTTGTTGGCAATGCCATTTTTATTCCTTTCTTCTTGATTGGAGTGGGGATGCTGGTTGACTATAGAGTCTTTCTCTCCGACTGGACTACCATCTACACCGCCATTGTTATGACCGTTGTCGCTACGGTTGCCAAATACCTCGCGGCCTACTTTACTCAAAAAAGTCTTGGTTATACCTCGGATGAACGATCCATTATTTTCGGATTGAGCAATGCGCAGGCCGCTGCTACCCTTGCTGCCGTGTTAGTAGGATACAACGTGATATTGGGACACACCGCGGACGGCGAACCGATACGACTGTTGAGCGACAGTATATTGAACGGTACGATTGTTATGATCTTCGTAACATGTACCATCGCGTCGTTCTCAGCACAGAAAGGGGCACTTGGAGTCTCTATGTCTGAGAAGATAGACTTGGAAAAGAAAGACAGTGAAAATGATAGTATTCTGATTCCGGTTAACAATCCGGAGAATACGGAAGAGTTGATTGCTTTCGCGCATTTAATGACAATGGACAAGAAGAGAGGAATTGTCTCAATTGCAAATATTGTGGACAATGAGAGGAATCAAGACGAGCAGGTCAGAAATGCGAAGAAAATATTCGAACGGGCCACTCATTATGCTTCGGCAGCCGATAGGTTGGTGAATACCTATTTGAGATACGATGCCAACTTCAGCAACGGAATTATCAATCTGATAAGGGAACATGAGGTGAGCGATCTGGTTCTCGGTATTGACCACAACAAATATTTACAGGCATCCAACTTGGGCCGAATCATTGAAGATACACTTGATAACAGCAGTGTGACCACCTATATTTACCGATCGGTTCAACCCATCCATACCGTAAAACGACATATACTTATTCTTCCGCCCTTTGCCGAAGAGGAGTTGGGATTCCGCTTCTGGTTTATACGAATATGGAGTCTGCTGAAAGCGACCGGAGCAACCGTGTCGGTGTATGCCAACGAAACGACGCTGAAAGTAGTTGAGGGAATCAATGAAGCCGTTCCTGTTCCGATAGAGACGCACCCGATCGCCCGGTACAAAGACCTGCTGATTATAGCCAAGGAGTTAAAGAAAGACGATGGATTGATATTCGTTTTGAGTAAGAAACACAACCCCTCGTACGACCCGAACATGGAATATATACCTCACTATATCAACTCCTATTTCCAAGAAACCAACTTCGTACTCATCTATCCGTTTCAACAAAGTTCAAAGACCGGAGAGATGGATGATTTAATGAATCCCTCCTCTGCTTCGGCGGTTGCCCGTATCGAAGATTTAGTGGATATGATCGGACGAATCATTAAGACAAAGGGATCGTAGGCTAGAAAAACAATAAACAATAGAAATAACCGATATGGACGAATTTTGGGAATCGAGTTTTAAAGAGAAGCAGGCCATGTGGGGACTTGATCCTGCCGAGTCGGCCGTCAAGGCGTATGGTCTTTTCGAAGCCAAGGGGATCAAGAAGATCATGGTTCCCGGCTTTGGGTATGGGCGAAACGCGCGGGTCTTTTTCGAGAAAGGAATGGAGGTTACCGGAATAGAGATCTCCGAAACGGCAATAGCCCTATCGAAAGAACATTTTGGGGAGAGCCTCCGTGTGCATCACGGGTCGGTGTGCGATATGCCGTTTGATCAGGAGATGTACGACGGAGTGTTCTGTTACGCCCTGATTCATCTGCTCGACGCGGACGAGCGGCGAAAGCTCATACAAGACTGCTACTCCCAGTTGCTTCCCGATGGATATATGGTGTTTACAGCCATCTCCACCAACGCCTTCACCTACGGTCAAGGAAAGCAATTGAGCAAGAACCGGTTTGAAACCGCTCATGGAGTTAATCTCTACTTTTACGACTCCGAATCGATCGCGGAAGAGTTCGGAAACTATGGCTTGACCGAACACACCGAGATCAAAGAACCCGGCCCCAACCGTCAAAGCACCACTCCATTACTGTTGTGGTATATCGTTTGCAGAAAAACTGATTAGGGAAAGATCGTATACTAAAGTATACAACTTACGCAACCAAGACTAAGATTAGTTGTGTTATGACGATCAATTTGGAGAATATTAAGCTAACTTTTGGTTTTCTTTCTTTTATACCTACATTTATATTTTTATTTAGAGAATGGTCAACTGTATAAATTGTAAGTTGCAATAAAATGATCTTATTATTTATATTACGAATAAAAGAAAAGAGAGTAAATTACGAATAAGATATCTCCAAAATATCTAATGGCACTCATTAAGAATATAGAATCTGCTATTTGGCTTGAATATAAGTCCTATAAAGATGTTAAGTTTTATATCGAAAAGTGGTACGAATGGGAGAATAATAATTGGGAGAATTTCCCCATTGTCTTGAAAGAGTCTAAGGATATAGATTTATCTGCAACTTTGCATGGGATTGATGGTGAAACATTGCTGAAAATAGCTATTGACCTAGGGGTTGAAACGCCAGATTTTATACCTTCTATTCCAGTATTTAGAAATGAGATTAAATCCCAATATCCGACCGCCAGCCGCATATTCGAGGATGCATTTAAGCAAATTGAAGAACACCCCGATATTGCGATTGGATTGGTCAACTCGGCATTAGAAAGCATTGTAAAGGAGATACTAAAAGATAAAAGGGTAAAAGTCCCTCTGAAAGGAAGCGAAACTTTATATTCCTTAGTTGGAGAAATCTTAAAATTCTTTCAATTGTTTCCTAATCCAGACATGCCAAAAGAAATCAAAACCATTGGTAGTGCTTTGTTAAATATAAGTGGGGGAGTTGAAGAACTGAGAAGTAGTAAGACTAAGTTACATGGGAAGACTGAAGAAGATTATATAGTTAGTGATCCTATATATACCTACTTTGTTGTTAATGCAGTTAGTACTGTAGGTTTATTTTTGAAGAATTATTTTGAAAAGAAATTTCCACCCCAAATGATTATTGGAGAAAGCATGGTTGATGATTTCCCTTTTTAAGTGCGACTAATAAATGTTTAAAATAATCCATTAGTTTCTTCTTCCTTTAATAACAAAAGAAAAACCTCCGAATGCTTCGAGGAAGCGAGTTCGGAGGTT
>JBKEBB010000094.1:0-2354 GCA_047972845.1 Bacteroidales bacterium | reverse complement strand
GGTGGTTGATTTTGATCCTGATTTTGCTGGTCTTGTTGATTTTCGTTTTGCTGTTGCTCTTTGTTATCCTCTTTTTTGTCTTGCTGTTGTTGTTCCTCTTGTTCCTGCTGCTGTTGCTGTTGTTTTTTGAGGAGCTCTTTAGCTAAGGCATAGTTATAACGAGTTTCGTCGTCTGTGGGATTGAGTCGGAGCGATTGTTTATATACCTCGACCGCTTTGTCGTACTGTCGCGCTTCCATAGCGATGTTTCCGATATTATGGAAAGCGGCCGCTTTAATCTTTTTGTCTTGTGTGTTTGTGATAGCAATTTGATATTGATCAACCGCTTGATCATATTTTTGTTGCTTCATCATTGAATTGGCGAGGTTGAATGTGGCAGGAACAGATCGTTGATTCACCTCAAGGGCTTTGCGGTATTCAATTTCCGCTTCAGCCATTTTGGCTTTACCCACTTCGGAGGTGTCTTTGATCGCTTTTTCATATATTCGATTACCGGAGCGTACATGTGCTCGTTCCGCTTTTTGAGCCGACAGTGTGAATGCGCTACCTATGAATAGGAGAATGATTGTTGCTTTTGTAGTGTTAGAAGTGAAAAGGCGGACATTTTTGAAGATTCGGTTTTTCTTTTCTAACACGCAAAATTCGAGAAGAAGTAGAATTAATGCGACCCATGCCAAGATGTAGAATTTCTCATCAAATTCTGTGTAAACCTTACTTTCAACCTCTCCTTTACTCATTTTGGTTACTTCTCCTGAAATGGCTTTCAGGGCTGTGTTTGTGTTATCTGCACGAACGTAGAGACCTGTTCCGGCTTGAGCGATTTGCTGGCACATCTCTTCATTGAGTTTGGTGATAATCACATTTCCATCCTTATCTTTACGATATTCATTGGTCAGACTATTAATAGGGATCGGTGCTCCTTGGGGAAGTCCGACGCCAATCACACTTACTTTAACTCCTTTCTCTTCAGCACGTGCGGCAGCACCGACCGCATCGTCTTCGTGGTTTTCACCATCAGTAATAACGATGATTGCCTTGCTTGTTGATTCATCGGGAGTAAATGAGCGTGCAGCAAGATTAATGGCGGCGCCAATAGCAGTGCCTTGCTGAGGAATTAACGCGGGATCGATGGAAGAAAGAAACATCTTCGCAGAGATATAATCGGAGGTGATAGGAAGTTGAGTGAAGGCTTCCCCGGCAAATACAATCAATCCGATCTTGTCGTTGTTAAGTTCGTCGATAAGACGGGAAACAATTTGGGCCGCTTTTTCAAGTCTTGAGGGAGCTACGTCTTCAGAAAGCATGGAGTTTGATATATCCAGCGCGATCATAATCTCTACACCTTCTCGTTTTACACTTTCCAGTTTGGAACCGAACTGAGGTCCGGCAATTACAAATACAAGTGCGATCACCGCCAAGATAAGCAACCAGAACTTGATTGTGGGACGATGAGAAGAGAATTCCGGCATTAAACGTTTTATTAGTATTGGATTTCCGTATCGTTTCAATGCTTTGGAACGACGGTATTTCATCAATAGATAGACAACAAACAGTGCCGGTACTACTAATAGCAGATAGATATATTCGGGATTCGCGAATCGAAACATATTGTGTTATTTTATCTGATAGTCAATAATGTTATTTTGTTCGGATATTATGGAATCCGTTTTAATAAAAGATAGCGCAAGAGTACTTCCGCCAAAAGGATGACGAATGCCAGCAGTGCATATTCTTTGTATTCTTCTTGTTTTTTGCTGAACTGTTTTACGTTGAGCTTTGTCTTTTCCAGTTGATCTATCTCATCGTAAATTGTTTTCAACGATTGAGTATCGGTTGCCCTGAAATAAGCTCCACCCGTCATGGTTGCAATCTGTTGTAGCGATTTTTCGTCAATATCAACCGGGACGTTTTGATATTGAATACCGAATGGTGTTTGGAAAGGGTAGGGGGCAGTGCCTATTGTTCCCACTCCAATTGTATATACTCGTATTCCGAATGTGCGAGCAATCTCAGCAGCGGTGACGGGAGCAATCTCTCCATGGTTATTTGATCCATCGGTTAGAAGAATTACCACTTTAGATTTGGCCTGACTGTCTTTAATTCGACTCACAGAGTTCGCTAATCCAAGCCCGATAGCGGTTTTATCTTCGATCATACCACTCTTGATTCCTTGAAACAGATTGATTAGTACAGTATGATCAATTGTCAGCGGACACTGAGTGAAACTCTCTCCGGCAAATACCACCAATCCGATATTGTCGTTTTGGCGGCCGTTGATAAAACTGGTAGCTACCTCTTTGGCTGCTTCAAGGCGGTTTGGCTTCAAATCTTCGGCAAGCATACTTCCGGAGATG